>CAMHRJ010000034.1 GCA_946187475.1 uncultured Clostridia bacterium
ACGGAGCTCGCTCAGATCAAGCAGGTGTTCAGCCATCCCCAGGCTCTGGGTCAGTGTGCCGGCTATCTCCATGACCACGGCTGGCAGTCGGTGGAATATGCCAACACCGCCATGGCGGCGGAGCATGTGGCCTGGCTGGGCGACCCCACCAACGCGGCTATTGCCAGCGCGGAGACCGCAGAAATCTACGGTCTGGAGGTGCTGGAGGCCAACATCAACGCCAGCAACCGAAACACCACCCGGTTCGCGGTCTTCTCCCGCGCAAGGAATACGGACATGGGCCAGCGCATGGGCGACCACTTCATTCTGGTCTTTACCAGCAAGAATGAGGCTGGCTCTCTGGCAGCGGCCCTGCAGATTCTCGGCGGGAAATACGGCTACAACATGCGCACCCTGCGCAGCCGCCCAGTGAAGGAGCTGCTTTGGGAGTATTACTTCTATCTGGAGGCCGAGGGCGACGTATACTCTGAGCGGGGTCAGCAGATGCTGCAGGATTTGAAGCCCTACTGTGACCGGCTCAAGGTGGTCGGCACCTTCAGCAAAAACTGTGTACTTTGAGGAGAACCACATGACACTGACCATGAATCTGGGTCCGCGCAGCTATGACATCATCGTCAAGCGCGGCGTCCTGCAGGAATCGGGAACGCTCCTGAATCTGGACCGAAAGTGCCTGATCGTCACCGACGCGGGCGTGCCGAAGCAGTACGCCGAGGCCGTTGCCGCCCAGTGCAGGGCTCCGGTGATCGTCACCGTAGGCATCGGCGAGGGCAGCAAGAGCTTCCCGGTGTACGAAACTCTATGCCGGAAGCTGCTTGAGCAGGACTTCCACCGCTCAGACTGCGTCGTGGCCGTAGGCGGCGGCGTGGTGGGCGATCTGGCGGGGTTTGCCGCCGCCAGCTTCATGCGGGGCATGGATTTTTATAACATTCCCACCACCGTCCTCTCTCAGGTGGATTCCTCCATCGGCGGCAAGGTGGCCATCAATCTGGATGGTGTAAAAAACATCGTTGGCGCCTTCTGGCAGCCGAAGCGGGTGCTCATCGACCCGGATACCCTTCATACGCTGGAGCCAAGGCAGATCTCCAACGGTCTGGCGGAGGCCATCAAGATGGCCTGCACGTCGGATGCGGAGCTGTTCCAGTTCCTGGAGCAGAACGATCCGCTGGAAAACATCGAGCACGTGATCATCGGCTCGCTGCAGATCAAAAAGAGCGTAGTGGAGCAGGACGAGACCGAACAGGGGCTGCGCAAGCTCCTGAACTTCGGCCATACCATCGGCCACGGCATCGAGAGCACCGGCAAGCTCCTCCACGGCGAATGCGTGGGGCTGGGCATGCTGCCCATGTGCAGCGAAGCGGTGCGGAAGCGGCTGCTGGCGGTGCTGAAAAAAGCAGGACTCCCCACCACGGTATCCTTTGACCGGGAAGCCGTCTGGCAGGCCATGCAGCACGACAAGAAGTTTTCTGCCGGCATGGCGGACATTGTGACTGTCGATGAGATCGGCGCGGGCAAAATTGAGCGCGTGACCATGGAGGCGCTGAAGGCCCGTTTCGATTCGGCATACATGGAGGGATAACATGGAATACGGACTCATCGGAGAGCATCTCCCCCACAGTTTTTCCAAGGAGATCCACGAGCAGCTGGCAGACTACACCTACGAGCTGCACGAGGTGGCAAAGGAGGATCTGGATGCTTTCATGCGCGCCAGGGACTTCAAGGCCATCAACGTGACCATCCCTTATAAACAGGATGTCATTCCCTATCTGGACGAGATCAGCGAGAGCGCCCGCGAGATCGGCGCCGTGAACACCATCGTGAACCGCGGCGGCAAGCTCTGCGGCGACAACACCGACCAGACCGGCATGGCCCAGCTGATCCGGAAAATCGGGCTGGATCTGACCGGCAAGACGGTATTGATTCTCGGCACCGGCGGAACTTCAAGGACCGCCCAGTATGTAGCGAAGAAACTGGGCGCAGGCGAGATCCACACCGTCAGCCGCTCCGGTAAGGACGGAAGTCTCACCTATGAGACCGCGGCGGAAGTCTGCCCCCAGGCGCAGATCATCCTGAACACCACCCCGGCCGGCATGTACCCCAATCCGGACGGTCAGGCCATTGACCTCGCGCCGTTCAAACAGCTGGAGGGCGTCATGGACGTGGTGTACAATCCCCTGCGCACCCAGCTGGTGCAGCAGGCCCACAGTCTGGGTCTTCCCGCCGAAGGCGGACTCTATATGCTGGTGGGTCAGGCCGTGGCAGCGGTGGAGATCTTCCTGGACAAGAAGCTGCCCGATGACGCGTTGGACAAGGTGTTTGCTTCGGTGCTGAAAGCGAAGGAGAACATCGTCCTCACCGGCATGCCCGGGGCCGGCAAAAGCACCGTGGGCGCGATGCTGGCAGAACGGTTGGGCATGGAGCTGCTGGAGACCGATGGGCTCATCGAAGAAAAAACGGGGCTGCATCCCTCGGAGATCATCTCCACCCAGGGCGAAGCGGCCTTCCGCAAGATCGAGGCGGCCATCATCGCCGAGGCGGCCATGAAAAACGGTTCCGTGATCTCCACCGGCGGCGGCGCGATTCTCAAAGAAGAGAACATTCGCCACCTGAAGGCCAATGGGCGCATCTATTTCCTTGACCGGGCGCTGGAGGACATCCTCCCCACCGGCGACCGTCCCCTATCCTCCGACCGGGCGGCGTTGGAGCGGCGCTACCGGGAACGCTACGACATCTACTGCGGCACCGCAGATACACGCATCCCCGTTACCGGAGACGCGCAGAGCGTGGCCGAGACCATCCGAAAGGACTTTTTATCATGAAGCTGCTGGTCATCAACGGGCCCAACTTAAACTTTCTCGGCATCCGGGAGCCCGACCACTACGGGCGGGAAACCTATGACGATCTGGTGAAAAAGATCCAAGCCTACTGTGACGGCAAAGGCGTCGCGGTGGAGTTTTACCAGTCCAACCACGAGGGAGCTCTGGTAGACCGGATTCAGCAGGCGTATTTCGATCAGGTAAGCGGCATCGTCATCAATCCCGGGGCCTATACCCACACCAGCATTGCCCTGCTGGACGCGGTGAAATCCGTGCAGATCCCCACGGTGGAGGTGCACATCTCCAAGGTGGAAGAGCGGGAGGATTTCCGCCAGGTGAGCTACATCCGTGCCGCCTGCATTGGTACCATCACCGGCATGGGTACGGACGGATATCTGCTGGCGGTAGATCGGCTGCTGGAGCATCACAATGGACATTGAGATTTGTCCCTCCCGGGCGGAGGGCATCGTAAAAGCGCCGCCCAGCAAGAGCGCTGCCCACCGGCTTCTGCTGTGCGCCGGATTGGCCCAGGGCGTCAGCATTGTGCGGAACGTGGCTTTCTCTGAAGATATTCTCGCTACCTTGGACGTGCTCCGTGCGCTGGGCGCAGCGGTGGATATCCAGGGCGATGCGGTGACCATCCGGGGCGCCGATCCATTCAGCGCATCGGCTCAGGCGCCCATCTCCTGTCGGGAGAGCGGCAGCACGCTGCGGTTTTGCATCCCGCTGTTTCTGCTCAGTGGTGAGACCTTCACCCTGACGGGGAAAGGGCGTCTCATGGAGCGGCCTCAGAGCGTGTATGAAACGCTTTGTAACGAACAGGGATTGCTTTTCGAGCGTTCCGGTGATTCCATCACCCTGCGTGGGCCGCTGCAGGCCGGAAGCTTTTCCGTTCCTGGAAACATCAGCAGTCAGTTCATCACCGGTCTGCTGCTGGCCCTTCCCCTGCTGGATGCGGACAGCAGAATCAAATTGATTCCCCCGGTGGAGAGCCGGAGCTATCTGAACATCACCGTGCAGGCGCTGAACGCATTCGGCATTCAGATCGACTGGACAGATCAATACACGCTTCATATCCCCGGCGCGCAGCGATACCTGCCCCGGGACATCACCGTGGAGGGCGACTATTCCAACGCGGCATTCTTCTCCGCGCTGGAGGCGCTGGGCGACAACGTAACCGTCACGGGACTGGGCGAAAGCGCTCAGGGTGACCGGGTGTATCAGGAATACTTTCCAATGCTGAAAAGTGGGAGCCCCACCTTGGATGTGCGGGACTGCCCGGATCTGGCGCCGATCCTCATGGTTCTGGCTGCCGCGCTGAACGGCGCGGTGCTCACCGGCACACGCCGGCTGCGCATCAAGGAGAGCGACCGGGGCGCCGCCATGGAGCAGGAGCTCCGAAAGCTGGGCGCACGGTGTGCCATCGAAGAAGATCGAATCCAGGTCTTCCCCGGACTGCACACGCCCGCGGAGCCCCTTGATGGGCACAACGATCACCGGATCGTCATGGCCTGCAGCGTGCTGCTTACCCGGGTGGGCGGCGTGATACGAGGCGCGGAGGCCGTCAGCAAGAGCTTTCCCGACTTTTTTGAACAACTCCAGAAACTGAAAATCGAGGTAACACCATCATGCAGCTAGTCAGCAAATCCAACATTCTCATCGTCGGTCTCGGTCTCATGGGCGGCAGCTACGCCAAAGCCCTGCACCGGGTGGGATTTCATGTAAACGCCATCGCCCACAAGCAGGAGGACATCGATTACGCGCTGGAGCAGGGGTTTATCGACCAGGGTGCGGCCTTCCCTGACCCGGCACTGATCTCCAGTGCGGAGCTGATTGTCTTTGCGCTGTATCCACATGTGTTCAAGGAATGGATTCAGGAAAACCAGCAGCATTTTAAGCCCGGGGCATTGATCACGGATGTCACCGGCGTCAAACGCTGCGTGGTCTACGATATTCAGGAGATGCTGCGCGATGATGTGGAGTATATCGCAGCCCACCCCATGGCAGGGCGCGAGGTCTGCGGCGTGCGCAATGCCGACGACCGCATCTTCCGGGAGGCGAACTACATTGTCGTCCCCACGGAAAAGAACACTCCCGAGGCCATCGAGGTCTGCAAATCACTGGGCCGGGTCATGGGCTTCCAGCGGATCACGGAGCTGACCCCGGAGAAGCACGACGAGATGATTGCCTTCACCTCCCAGCTGACCCACTGCATCGCCATTTCCCTGATGACCTGCAACGACGCCGACCACATCGGCAGCTTCACCGGCGACTCCTTCCGGGATCTGACCCGCATTGCGCGCATCAACGAGGACATGTGGACCGAGCTGTTTTTGGACAACATCGACGCCCTGATCCACGAGATGGACCTCTTTGCAGCTGAGTTCGGCAGACTCCGCTGGATGCTGGCGAGCAAAGATATCAAGGGCATCAAGGCCACGATGCGCAAATCCACCGAGCGCAGAATCGCCCTGGATCAGGGCAAATGAGAAAGGAAGTGCTGACCATGGATCAGGAACAAAACCGCAGCCGCATCTCCTACGACAATCCCTATGAGCGGACCATGAACATGCACTTCGTGCGCAAGCTCCCCATCCCCCGGGACGTCAAGCAGGAGTTCCCGGTGCCGGACGAGCTGCGTGAGGTGCGCGTGAAGAACGTGCGGGAGATCGAGGCCATTCTCTCCGGCGCAGACGACCGTCTGCTGCTGATCATCGGCCCCTGCAGCGCCGACCGGGAGGACTCCGTGCTGGAGTATCTTACGAAACTGAAGGCCGTGCAGCAGCAGGTGGAAGACCGCATCAAGATCGTGCCGCGCATCTATACCAACAAGCCCCGCACCACCGGAGACGGCTACAAGGGCATGCTGCACCAGCCGAACCCCATGGCAAAGCCCGATGTGTTCCAGGGCATCCTGACCATCCGGGAGCTGCACATGCGGGCCTTGACAGAGACGGGCTTCAGCTGCGCCGACGAGATGCTGTATCCGGAAAATCACCGCTATCTGGACGATCTGCTTGGCTATGTGGCCATCGGCGCACGGTCGGTGGAAAACCAGCAGCACCGGCTGACCTCCAGCGGTCTGGATATCCCGGTGGGCATGAAGAACCCCACCAGCGGCGACTATTCCGTCATGCTCAACGCCATCACCGCCGCCCAGCACTCCCACACCTTCATCTACCGCAACTGGGAGGTGGAGAGCATGGGCAATCCCTACTCCCACGCCATCCTCCGCGGCTATGTGAACAAGCACGGCAACAGCCTTCCGAACTATCACTATGAGGATCTGGTTCGCCTGAACGAGATGTATCAGAAACGGGACGTGCGCAACCGCTCGGTCATCATCGACACGAACCACTCCAACTCCAACAAGCAATATCTGGAGCAGCCCCGGATCGCCCGGGAGGTGCTGCACCAGCGGAAGCTGAATCCGGACATCCGCGCGCTGGTGAAGGGCTTCATCACCGAGAGCTATTTGGTGGACGGCGCCCAGAAGCCGGAGGAAGCGCACATCTACGGCAAGAGTATCACCGATCCCTGTCTGGGCTGGGAAAAGACGGAGCAGATGATCTTCGAGATCGCAGATCTTGCATAAATCCAAAAAGAGAACGCCTCCCCGACCGGGGAGGCGTTTTGCTGTGTTTTGGGTGGTTATCCGACCGTCAGCGTTGCGGCTTTGGAAGTGGCCGTTCTGCCTGCGGCGTCGGTGATGACGCAGCGGTACTGATAACCGTTGCGGCCGGCAGAGGCAGTCACCTTCAGCGTGGCGGTCTTATTGCCGCTGAGAGTGGTGTTCTTCCAGCTACCGGTAGTCGTCTTGACCTGCCACTGGTAGGTCAGCCCGTCGCCTGTAGCAACCACCTTGAAGTTGGTCGTGCTGCCGACAGAGACCGTGACATCCTTGGGCTGGGTCTTGATGCCGAACACCGTCAGCGCGGCGCCATCCGAGGTGATGGAGCTGCTGCCGCATTTGACGATGCAGCGGTACTGGTAACCGTTGCGGCCGACAGAAGCGCTGACCGTCAGAGCGGCGGTCTTGTTGCCGCTGAGGGTGGTGTTGGTCCAGCTGCCGCTAGGCGTCTTATACTGCCACTGGTAGGTTAGATTCACGCCGGAGACGTTCACCTGGAAGGTGACGGTCTCCCCTGCCGTGGCGGAGACGTCCTGGGGCTGCGCCTTCAGCGCAAACAGTGTGAAGGTGGCGCCGGCAGAGGTCACGGTGTCAGTGCCATTGCTCACCACGCAGCGGTACTGGTTTCCGTCGCGGGCAGCCGTGGCCTTGATCGACAGCGTGTCGGTCTTGCAGCCGGTGATGGTGGTGTTGGCCCAGGTGCCGTTGTCTTTGAGATACTGCCACTGATAGCTCAGGTTATCGCCCGTGGCCACCACCTTCATGGCGGCAGTCTCGCCCAGGATGGCGGAGACATTCACCGGCTGGGTCTTGATGCCAAGGACATACAGCGTCGCGGGCTCAGAGGTCAGGGTCTCGTCGCCGCTGGTCACCAGGCAGCGATACTGATAGCCGCTGCGGCTCATGGTGGCCGGGACGGTGATCGTATCGGTCTTGCAGCCGGAGACTGTGCTCTTGGTCCAGCTGCCGGTAGGCTTCTTGTACTGCCACTGGTAGGTCAGATCATCGCCCACGGCGGCAACAGAGAAGTCCACCGTACCGCCGCTGAGCACGGAAGCGCTCTCCGGATGCTCCAGGATGGTGAAGGTATTCTGCGCGTACATGGCGGCAGCCTGGCTGGTCACGGTTCTGCCGTAGGCGTCCGTGATGACGCAGCGATAGAGGCGGCCGTCCCGTGCAGCGGTGATGCGGGCAACGGCGATGGCGCTGGTATTGGCGGAATTCTTCCACTTGGTGGTGCCGAAGTCCTGATACTGCCACTGATAATCCAGCTCCTCGCCCACAGCGGCGACCCGGAAGGCGGCGTTGGTACCCACGGCGCCGGTGAAGTCCTCCGGCTCAGCGGTGATCTTCAGCTCCGGAAGAAGGACCGTCAGCTTCGCTTCGTTGCTTGTGATGGAATGATCATAAATATCCGTGACCACGCAGCGGTACTGCATGGAGGGTTTGCCCGCCGAGGCCATGACCGTCAGCGAGGAATCGGAGCCGCCGGAGACAGGCTTCCAGTTGTAGCCGTCGCTGCTCTGCTCCCACTGATAGATCAGCTCGTCGCCGGTTGCCTCGACGAAGAAGGTGACCTCCTCGTCGGGCTGGGCGGAGGCATTCTTCGGCTGGGTGACGAAGGCAAGCTCCGTGGGCTGCAGGCGGATGGCAGCGGCGTCGCTGATGGCGCGGGTGCCCCACTCGTCCGTCACCACGCAGCGGAAGAGCCAGCCGTCGTTGACGGTGGAGATGGTGCGCGGAAGGGTGGTATCGCCGTATCCCGTATCGCGCCAGTTGTAGCCGCCGTTGGTGCTGTACTGCCACTGGTAGCCGAGGCCGGAGCCGCTGGCGCCAATGGAGAAGGAGCCGCTCATGCCATAAGGTCCGACGAGGTCTTTGGGCTGGGAGGTGATCTTCGCCAGATTGGTGCCGAGACTGTGCACCGTGAGGGTATAAGGCGTGGTATACGCATTGCCCGTGACATAGACGTAATAGGTGCCGGGGTCCAGATTCACATTGTCGGAACGGATTTCATCGGCAGTGAGGCCCTTGCTGAAGAGGCTCAGCTTGCTGTTGTTGTTATCGTCAATGAGATATACCGTGAAGATATTGCTGGTCGTATCCACCCGCTCATGCTGCAGAGACAGGGCCACCGTGTCCGGCGCGGACAGCGTGAAGGAATAGTAATCAATATCACCGGAGTTCATGATGAGACCGTGCACCGGAGTATTATCTGAGATGGGATTTGCAGTGGCGGTGCTGTTATTCTGCTCCATCTCCCAGTCATCGGCGGCGGTGAAGTCAGCAGTCAGCTCATAGACATAGTCACTGTAGCCAACATCGTTGTACTTCTCCACCCGGACGTAGTAGACGCCGGGCATGAAGCCAAGGCCGGCCTTGGTGAAGTCCGTGGTCGTCCCGTTGGAGGTCCAGCCGGTGACGTAGGACTGCTCCGCGTTGTAGACCGACACGCTCCAGTGGTTGGCAGAGTCCAGAATCCGGGGATGGGCGAAATGAAGGTCCACATATCCGGGCTCCGTGATCTGGAACTGATAATAGTCCACATCGATAGTGCTCATGAGGCTGCCGTGAATGGTCTGGTTCAGAGGCAGAGGATTCGCCATGCCGAAGGAGTTGTTCTTCTCAAACTCCCAGAGGCCATCTCGGGAGTACTCCGCCTGGAGGGTATAGACTAGGTCAGAATTGCTGCTGTCGACCACCACGTAGTAGTCGCCGGCGGCCAGGCCGATGCCCTTGGTGGTGAGGTCGCCGGGGGTGTTGCCCTTGCTGGAGAAGGACGTCATCTCGTTGAATTCGTCATCCAGGAGACGGATGGTCCAGAGGGTGCTGGTGTTGTCGATGACGTCGTGCTGGAAGTGCAGCGTGACAAATCCCGTGCGGGGAACCGTAATCTTGTAATAGTCCGAACTGTTCAGGGCCATGCCGCGGATGTCCTGATTCAGGGGCAGATCATTTGCGGTCTCATAGCTGTTGTTCTGCTCCCGCTCCCAGAGACTGTCGTCGGTCTCCACCTTGAGGGTGTAGACGCCGCCGTTCCAATAGTTGCCGTAATTCTGGGAGGGGTCACTGATGCGGACCAGATAGGTTCCGGCTTCGAGCCCGATCCACCGGGCATCCGAATCCTTATCCGGGTCGCCGTACCAGCTGTGGCCGTCGTAATTGATCTCCTCGGTGTCGTTATAAAGCGTGACCCCCCACAGTCGATTGCTGGCGTTGTCCATGTCCGTGGGATGGGACAGAGTCAGGCGCACGGCGGTAGCAGAAGGCAGGGTGAACTTGAAATAGTCCACATCCCCAAGGGTCATGAGGGTACCGTGCATGGAAATATCCAAATCCACGGGGGTGGCCTTGGCTCTGGTGTCATTTACCTCCTGCTCGAAGAGGTCGGAGCTCTCGTTCACCTGGAGGGAATAAATCTGGTCTGACCAGGTGCTGGCCTGCACCAGGATGTAGTATTGTCCATCCGGCAGGCCAATGCCCATGTCATTAAAGCCCTGTGCCTCCGAGCCCTTGTAGGTCCAATACTTGATGGTCTCGCCCTTGCTGTTCAGGAGGTTCACCTGCCACTGGCCGTCATTCTCCTCCGGCTGGAAGAAGTGGACGTACACACCGGTGGGATCATCCAGGTAGAAGGAATAATAGTCCTGGTCGCCGGAGCGCATGATGTTGCCCCAGTAGCCCTCGTTCAGCTGAATGCTGCGAGCGGTATCCAGCGTATCATTGCGCTCGTTTTCATGGGCGTTCGTGGCAAAGAAATCCACGGAGAAGCTGTAGACGCCGCGATCGTAGTAATTGCCGTAATTCACCGAGGGGTCGGAAATGCAGACATAGTAGCTGCCGGCCTGGACGCCGATCTCGTTCCAGGGCTCCTCCCCATCGGAGGTGCCGTAGTAGTTTCTCGCGGCCATCAGCGTGGTCTTGTCGGAGGCGTAGAGCTCTACCTCCCAGTATTTATTATTTTTGTCATTCAGCGCCGGGTGCTGGAAGTCCAGACGGATGTAGCCATCCTTGGGCACATCCAGACGATACCAGTCCTTGTCATTGATGGTCATGAGATTGCCCTGACGGTTGGTGGTGGTCAGGTCCTCCAGTTCCATGACGGTGCAGTTGACCGCGTCGTCGTTGCGCTCCCGCTCCCAGTCTCCCGACGGGGTCAGCAGGGTCAGGCCGTAGATGGTGTCCGTGTAAGATTTGGGGGACACGCAGATCTGATAGCTGCCGGAGGCTAGGCCGACGATATGATCGCCCTCCACGGCGTCCTTTTCGTTGTAGGTCCAGCTGGTGAGCTCCGTGCCCCCGGCGGTATAGAGCGTCACGGTCCAGGCGCCGGAGGCGTTTTCCGTCTGGGGATAGTCAAACCGGAAATCGAAGGCCGCAGGGTCGTAGAGGGTAAAGGAATACCAGTCGCGATCGTTGCTGTTCATGAGACCGCCGGAGTAGGTTCTGCCGGGCTGGATCTCCGTGGGCATGGACATGGGGTTATTATACTCCTGCTCCCATTCATCGGAATCCGTCCAGCAAGGATGCAGTGTATAGGTGGTGTTGCTGTAATGGTTATTGTTGCCGGAGATCTTCAGGAAGTATTCTCCCGCAGCCAGGCCGATGGGCTTCCAGGATTTTGTGCTGCCCATGCCGGAAACGCTGCCGCTCCAGAGGGTAACGTCGTTACGCACGTCATAGAGCTCCAGGCTCCAGAAGGTGTTGGTATCCTGGAGGTCCGTGTGGTCGAAGCTCAGCTCCAGGACGCCCGCCTGACTGGGCTGCAGCCTGAAATAGTCCACGTCACCGGAGGCAGAGAGATTGCCCTTGGTGGTATTGGTCTCATCCAACAGCGGGCTGGCGCTGCTGTCCCGGCTGTCGTTGTTCTCGAGCTCCCAGTTGGCGTTGTCCATCCAGGGCGTGAGGGTATAGGTCTCGGGACCGATCTGGCTGGGAGAGACCTGAACATAGTAGTCTCCAGCCTTCAGACCGACGCCGCCATGGAGGATGCCGCCGGGCTCCTTCGCGGCAAAATACTGGGTGGCGACCCAATTTTGCCGGGCGTCATAGAGCGTCACGTTCCAGCCGGCGGAGGAAGTCTCCAGTACCGGGTGGGAAAAGTCCAGCATCAAACCGCCGTCGGGGCAGCTCAGCTGGAAATAATCAGAGTCGCTGGTGGTCATGGAGCAGCCGTTCATGCTCTCGTCCAGCTGCAGGGTGTTGTGCCAGGCGTCGGCAAAGCTGTTGTTCTTCTCCTGCTCCCAGACGTCACTGGCCGTCGTGACCGTGAAGCTGTAAGGCTCGGCGGAATAGTAGCTGTTGTTGGGGCAGTCCACGCGGATGTAGCGCAGGCCGCCATAAACGCCGATGGCCGGCAGGGTGACCGAATCGTCCAGGCCGGTGACGGTCTGGGAATAGATCTCATCCAAACCGGCGTTATAGAGCGAGATGCGCCAGTAGTAATGGTTGTCGCTGAGATTCGCATGGTTCAGCTGCACGTTGATGCCGGTGGAGTATTCCTCCATGTAGGTATCGAAGACATAGTAGTCCTTGTCACCGCTGTTCTGGAGGCTGCCGTGGACGGTCACGTCCGTGGTGATGGAGGTGGCGTCGCCGAAGGTATCATTCAGCTCCTGCTCGGCCACGTTCTCCGTATCCTGCATGGCCGTGAGGACATACTCACTGGTGGTCCGCTGGCTGCCCTTGGTCATGCGGAGATAGAAATCTCCCGCAGGCAGACCGATGGGCACGGCAGTTTCCTCCCCGGTGATGTTGCCGTGGAAGGAATAGGTCTGGAGCGGCTGCAGATAGTAATCCAGCAGTTCCAGGTTCCAGCAGCTGTCCGTGGAGCCCTCGAAGGTATGGTCCAGCTTGAAGGTAACCATGCCGGGGTCGGAAAGATGCAGTTTGAAGCAGTCCACATCGCCGGATTCCATGATGCTGCCGTGGAGATCCGTGTTGGGCTCCATGTCATC
>CAMHRJ010000035.1 GCA_946187475.1 uncultured Clostridia bacterium
CAGACCGAGATCTACAAGCTGGAGGCCTCTCTCAGCCAGGTCCAGGAGACCCAGGACGATCTGCTGATCGCCTATGAGACGGCCTACAACTTCGCCGAGCTGGAGGACTACGCCTCCAACACCCTGGGCATGCAGAGACCCCGGGAGGAGCAGAGCTTCTACTTCTCCAGCACCGCTTCCGACCAGGCCATCGCCGTGGCCGAGCGGGCCAGACCCGACGGTCTGGTGGACCGATTCTCGGATTTTCTCGCAGATCTCACGTCATATTTTTCCTGATGGACGATATGCTGTAGGGAGAGCGCTGCGCTCCAGCACATCGTCGAAGCGTTAAAGGAGACCCTTGCACATGGCAATTCAGCCCACCGGGCGCGCCAGCGCCCAACGACCGGACAATATGATGCTTCGCCGCACACGAACGATTTTTCTGGTGTGCGGCATTCTCGCTTTTTTACTGCTGGGTGTACGCCTGTTCTGGCTCATGGTCATCCAGCATGATGAGTATGAGGAGCAGGCCGTCCGGCAGACCGTGGTGCGTCAGAACGTGCTGGGCCTGCGCGGCACGATTTACGACGCCAACGGCAAGATTCTCGCCAAGAGCGCCACGAAGGATACGGTCATTCTCAGTCCCGCAGACATCAAGAAAAACAACCAGGACCTGGACGGCATCGCCAAGGTCCTTTCGGAGAATCTGGCGGACTACGGCGTCACCTATGAGCAGGTCATCGAGCTTGCCCGTGACACGGATTCCTACTACAAGATCGTGGCCCGCAAGGTGGACCGGGAGGATACCGACCCCATCCGCGAATATAAAAACAGCATCGCCGGCGGCGTCAACGGCATCGTTCTCTCGCCGGACTCCAAGCGCTATTATCCCTACGGCTCTCTGGCCTCTCACGTGCTGGGCTATGTGGGCATCGACAACGACGGCCTTGCCGGCGTGGAGAGCCAGTATGACAACGTTCTGGCCGGCGGCATGGGCCGCATCACCCGTCTGCGCGACAAGACCCAGATCGGCATGCTGAATGTGAAGTATGAGGACTACACCCAGGAGACGGCCGGCGCCGACGTGAAGCTGACCCTGGACGCGAATATCCAGTATTATCTGGAAAAGCACCTGAAGCAGGCTGTGGAGGACTACGACATCCAGAACGGCGCTGCGGCCATCGCCATGGACCCCAACACCGGGGCCATCCTGGGCATGGTCTCTCTGGGGAATTTTGACCCCAACGACTATCAGGTGCTCAGTGAGGCGGATGAGGAAGAACTCGCCCTGGCCGAGGAAGAGGAAAACCTCACCAAAACCGAGCTCAGCGAGCGCAGGACCGCCGCTCTCTTCAAGCAGTGGCGCAACAAGGCGCTGTCCGATACCTACGAGCCCGGCTCCACCTTCAAGATCGTCACCCTGGCCATGGCGCTGGACAGCGGCGTCGTGAACGAGAACTCCACCTTCTACTGCGGCGGCAGCACCACTGTGGTGGGCCGTACCACGCCCCTGAACTGCTGGAAAACCGACGGCAGCCACGCCGAGCAGACTCTGACCCAGGCCGTGCAGCACTCCTGCAACGTGGCCTTCACCCAGATCGCGGAGCTGGTGGGCGCCAAGACCTTCTACAAATACTGCGACGCCTTCGGCTTCCTGGAGCTGACGGACGACGCCGACGCCAATCTGACCGCCAAGACCGGCATCGACCTGGCCGGCGAGAGCGGCAGCATCTGGTGGAGCGAAAACACCTTCTATAACCCCGAAAACCACTCCCAGCTGGCCTCCGCCAGTTTCGGTCAGACCTTCAACGTCACCCCTGTGCAGATGGTCACCGCCATCAGCGCCTGCGTCAACGGCGGCTATCTCATGAAGCCCTACATCGTGCAGGAGATCACCGATGCCTCCGGCCGGATCGTCTCCTCCAACGAGCCCACCGTGGTCCGCCAGGTCATCAGCGAGGAATCCAGCGCCACCGTGCGCCAGATCCTCGAGAAGGTGGTGGGCGACCCCGTGGACGGCACCGGCAAGAACGCTTATGTGGCGGGCTACCGCATCGGCGGCAAGACCGGCACCTCCGAGAAGGTCGCCCAGGACGCCGCCGGCGGCCCCAAGGAATACATCGTCTCCTTTGTGGGCGTGGCTCCGGCGGACGACCCCAAGATCGTGATTCTCACCCTGCTGGATACCCCCAGCAGCGAGACCGGCATCTACATCTCCGGCGGCCAGATGGGCGCGCCCACCGTAGGCAAGATGATGGCCGACATCCTCCCGTATCTGGGTGTGGACCCTGTCTATACCCCCGAGGAAAAGGCCAACATGGACGAGACCGTCCCCAGCCTCACCGGCATGAGCACCACCGACGCGGTGGCGCTGCTGGAGGAACGCGGCTTCAACGCCCGCATCATTGGCGAGGAGGGCACTGTCACTGCCCAACTGCCCGGCACCGGCACAACCATCGCCAACGGCAGCACCGTCCTGCTCTACGCCGGCGAGGAACCCAGTGAGGAGCAGGAGGAGATGATCGATCTCAGCTATCTGACCTACAACGACGCGCGGGATTATCTCGCCGCCATGGGCCTCTTTGTCAGCACCTCCAGCTCCGTCACCAGCCCCTCTACCCAGGCGGTCCTGGCCCAGAGCATCCCCGAGGGCACCATGGTGGACCACGGCACGGTCATCGAGGTCACATTGGTAACCGGCGACCAGAGCATGCTGGGCATGTACTAAATTCCGCCAAAAATCCGTTTTTTGATACATCTCCCCGAAAGGAGAAAGAGAAGAATGAAACTGAAAGACCTGGTGCAGGACCTCACGGTGTTGGAGAGCACCGCCGATCCGGAGCTGGAGATTCGCGACCTCTGCTACGATTCCCGCTTCGCACAGCCTGGGGACCTGTTCGTGGCCGTCTGCGGCTACCAGTCCGACGGACACCGCTTCATCCCCATGGCCGTGGAGCACGGCGCCGCCGCGATTCTCTGCGAGCGCAAGCCGGAGCTTGACATCCCGTATATACTGGTAGAGGACAGTCGTCTGGCCCTGGCCCTGGCCAGCGCCGCCTATTTCGGCCATCCCGCCCGGACGCTCACCATGATCGGCGTCACCGGCACCAACGGCAAGACCACCGTCACCACGCTCTTAAAGCACATGCTGGAGGAAGCTGCCGGGGCCAAGGTGGGCCTCATCGGCACCAACGGCAACATGATCGGCGATGTGTTCTACCACACCGACCGCACCACCCCGGAGTCCTACGAGGTGCAGAAGCTCCTGCGCTCCATGCTGGACGCGGGCTGCACCCACTGCGTCATGGAGGTCAGCTCCCATTCCCTGGTGCTCCACCGGGTGGCGGGCATCCAGTATGACGTGGGCATGTTCCTGAACCTGACCCAGGACCATCTGGATTTCCACGAGACCATGGAGAACTATGCCGAAGCCAAGGCTCTGCTGTACCGGCAGAGTGATTTCGCCCTGCTGAATCTGGACGACCAGTGGTCGGACTTCATGCTGGAGCGCTGCGATGTACCCAAACAGACCTTCTCCGCCAAAGACAACCACGCGGACTACGTGGCCAAGGACGTGCGGCTCACGCCGGAGGGCGTGCGCTTCATGCTCCTGGCCGGCACCGAGCTGCTTCGCTGCTCTCTGGCCATTCCGGGCATGTTCTCGGTCTATAACGCTTTGGCTGTCATGGCCGCGGCCCTCCATCTGGGCATCCCCGGCGATCGGGCAGCCGCCGCCCTTGCCACCAGTCACGGCGTCAAAGGCCGGGCGGAGCTGGTGCCCACGGACGGGGACTATACGATCCTCATCGACTATGCCGTCACCCCTGATGCCGTGGAGAACATCCTCGACACCGCCCGGGAATTCACCCGGGGCCGGCTGGTGTTCCTCTTCGGCTGCGGCGGCGACCGGGATAAGCTCAAGCGTCCCATCATGGGCCGCATCGCAGGGGAGAAGGCGGATTTCGTCATCGTCACCAGCGACAACCCCCGCACCGAAGACCCCAAGGCCATCATCGACGACATTCTTCCGGGTCTCAAAAAGACCCGCAGGCCCTATGTGGTTCGCCCGGATCGCCGGGAGGCCATTGAGTATGCCATTGAAAACCACAAAAACGGCGACGTGATTATCCTCTGCGGCAAGGGCCACGAGGACTACCAGATCATCGGAACCGAAAAGGTCCATATGGACGAACGAGAGATCGTCGCGGAGATTTTACGAAAGAGGAGGGAGCAGGCATGACCCTGAAGCTGATTCTGGCATTTGTCATCGGCTTTGTGGCAGCGAGCCTGATCGGAATCTGGCTGGTGCGCATTCTGGAGGACGGCCCCAAGTGGCACATGTCCAAGAGCGGCACGCCCACCATGGGCGGCGTCATGTTCATCGCGGCGCTGCTGATCGTATGTCTGACCGTGGGCTTTTCCAGCATGCTGCAGGGCTACTACGGCCACATCTTCTGCTTCCTGTTTGCCCTGGTCTTCGGCGCCATCGGCTTTCTGGATGACTATGAGAAGCTGAAGAAAAAGCAGAACCTGGGCCTTCGTGCCTGGCAGAAGTTCCTGCTGCAGCTGGCGGCGGCCCTGGTGTTCATCTACCTCATGCGCGCCTTTGGCTATCTGACCAATAACCTGTACATCCCCTTCTGGAACGTGTCCTATCCGATTCCGGAGGTGCTCTATACCGTGCTGGCGGCTTTCGCCATCGTGGGCACGGTGAACGCCGTGAACCTGACCGACGGCATCGACGGTCTGGCGGCGGGCACCAGCTTCCCGGTCTGCATCTTCTTCGTGGCGGTGACCTTCCTGTGGGCCAGGGCCGATATCTCCGTGGGCATCTTCGCCTCCGGTCTGGCCGGCGGACTGCTGGGCTTTCTGCTATATAACTTCAACCCCGCGAAGATCTTCATGGGCGATACGGGCTCCCTGTTCCTGGGCGGCGCCATCGCTGCCATGGCCTTCGCTTATGATATGCCCCTGATTCTCATTCCCGTGGGCATCATGTTCATCATCGAGACCCTTTCCGACATCATTCAGGTGAGCTACTTCAAGCTCACCCACGGCAAGCGCGTATTCAAGATGGCGCCCTTCCACCACCATCTGGAGATGGGCGGCTGGTTCAGCAAGAAGTGGAAGGAAAAAGAGATCTTTGCCCTCTTTACCACCATCACCCTGTTCTTCTGCGTCATCGCATTCCTGGGCGTCTTTCACCGTTACGGCGCCTGATTATTCCATTTGATTTTCCAAGAAAGGAGGACGTCCCATGCCCGCAAATTCCAGACGCGCCAGCCCTTCCGCCCAGATGCGGAGCGTGCTTCCCGGCTGGCAGGCGGCGGCAAAACAGCGCGGCGGCTTTGACATCACGCTCCTGACGCTGGTGCTGATTCTGCTGGCCCTGGGTCTGTTGATGGTGCTGTCCTCCAGCTATCCCAGAGCCTATTCCGAGGCCATCCGCAACGAGAGCGGCTCGCCGCTGGATTACTTCAACCACCAGCTGATCTTCGCCATCGCGGGTCTCGTAATCATGTACGCGGCCTCCTGGATCCCCATGGCCTTCTATCGCCAGTGGACGAAGATGATCTATCTGGTCACGATCCTGCTTCTGGCGGCGGTTCTGGTTGCCGGCACGGAGGAGGGCGGCGCCCGCCGCTGGATTTACCTGGGCTTCTTCTCCTTCCAGCCCTCGGAGGTCTCGAAGCTGGCCATCATCCTGCTGCTGGCGGACCTGATCGCCAAATACCGCGCCCGGATGAACACCCTGCGCTACGGCGTGGTGCCCTATGTAGTGGTACTCTCCTTCCCGGTGCTGCTGCTGTTTCTGGAGCCTCACATCTCCTGCATCATCATCGTGGCCATGGTGGCCCTCACCATGCTCTTCATCGGCGGTATGCCCTGGAAATATCTGCTGACGCTCTTCGCGGGTGTGGCGCTGCTGGGCGTGCTGGCGTTCTTCGTCTCCAACCACGTCCACGTGCGAATCCTGGCCTGGCTGAATCCGTCGGCCTACGCCGATGACGACATCAGCTATCAGGTGCGCGAATCCCTCATGGCCATCGGCTCCGGCGGCCTCACAGGCCTGGGCCCCGGCGAGGGACGGCAGAAATACCTGTACCTGCCGGAGAGCCACAACGACTATATCTTTTCCATCGTCTGCGAGGAGCTGGGACTTCTGGGCGCCATCGCTATTCTGCTGCTGCTGGCGCTGATGCTCCTGCGCTGCATCCAGATCACCATGAACGCCAAGGACCGCTTCAGCTTCCTGGTGGCCGCGGGCATCACAGCCCACTTTGGCCTCCAGACCATCCTGAACATCCTGGTCGTCACCAACACCATCCCCTGCACCGGCGTGTCGCTGCCGTTTTTCAGCTACGGCGGCACGGCCCTGCTCATGCAGCTGGTGGAGGTGGGCATCCTCCTGAGTATCTCCCGGGAGCTTCCGCTCTCGAACGCTGAATAGGAGTCACTATGAACTATCTCTTTGCCTGCGGCGGTACCGCGGGCCACATCAATCCCGCCCTGGCGGTGGCCGACCGGCTGCTGCAGCTGGACCCGGAAGGGAAGGTGCTCTTCGTGGGCACGCCCGACCGCATGGAGTCCGAGCTGGTGCCCCGCGCCGGCTATGATTTCCAGGGCATCGAAGTCACGAGCTTTTCCCGGAAGATGAATCTCTCCGGCCTGAAATACAACGCCAAAAGCTTGAAGCACGTCCTGACCGCCACCGGCAAGGCCAAGAAAATCGTGCGGGCCTTCCGGCCCGACATCGCCATCGGCACCGGCGGCTACGTCTGCTACCCGGTTTTGAAGGCGGCTGCGGCGCTGAACGTGCCCACCCTGGTGCACGAGTCCAACGCCGTCCCCGGCCTCACCACGAAGATGCTGATCTCCGATGTGGACCGGATTCTGGTGGGCTTCGAAGCCAGCCGCGCCCACTATGGCGATCCCCGGAAGGTTTACGTCACGGGCACTCCGGTGCGGGGCGAGTTTTCTGCCCTCACCAAGGCCGAGGCCAAGGCCAAGCTGGGCATCCCCGTGAGCGAACCGCTGGTGGTCTCCGTGTGGGGCAGCCTGGGCGCCCGGGTCATGAACGAGCGCGTGGCGGAGCTGATCGCCCTGGCCGGGGAGCACCCCGGTTTCTGGCTGATCCATTCCGCCGGCAAAAACGGCTATGAGAAGTTTGTGGAGAACCTGAACGCCCGCGGCGTCAGCGACCCCGCGCGTCGGGGCGCGGATGTGCGGCCCTACATCTATGATATGCCCACGGTCATGGCGGCAGCAGACCTGGTGCTCTGCCGGGCCGGCGCCTCCACGCTGGCGGAGCTGACCTATCTGGGCAAGCCCGCGGTGCTGGTGCCCAGCCCCAACGTCACCAACAACCACCAGGAGCGCAACGCCCGGGTGCTGGAGCAGGCCGGCGGCGCCAGAGTGGTGGTGGAATCCCAGTGCACCGCCGAGGGACTGCTCTCCCTGATCCGGGAGCTGCTCTCCAGTCCGGCGCAGCTTTCCGCCATGGAGCAGAACATGAAGTCCTGCGGCGTCTCTGACGCCACCGAGCGCATCGCCGACATGGCGCTGGAAATGATCGAAGCCTATTCCAAATACCCCAATATACCGCACAAATAACCAAAATTTCTCCCTCTGCATAGGATAACCTGATTCTGCCCGCAAAGCCTGCGCTTGCGGCGCTTCGGGCCTGATGTGGAGGGATAGCTCTATGATGATCTGGCATATACGCGGCGGCAGACCGCTGCGGGGAACGCTCCCGGTACAGGGCTCGAAAAACGCGGTGCTTCCGATTCTGGCGGCGTCCATTCTCGCGCCCTGCGAGACCACGCTCTCCGGCGTCCCGAATCTCCGGGACGTGGGCATCACGCTGCGGATTCTGCGGCATCTGGGCTGCATAGTGGAGCTGGAAAACGGCGTCATGTACATCGACTCCCGACCCCTCAGCCGCTGCGACATTCCCCACAGTCTCATGCGGGAGCTGCGCTCCTCGGTGATCTTCCTGGGTGCCATCCTCTGCCGCTGCGGGGAAGCCCGACTCAGTCTCCCCGGCGGCTGCGAGCTGGGTCCCCGTCCCGTGGATCTCCATCTGGATGCCCTCCGGGCCCTGGGCGCGGAGATCACCGAGCAGGGGGGAGACATCATTGCCAATAGCGCCGGTCTCACCGGCGGGCGGATCCTGCTGCCTTTTCCCAGCGTGGGGGCCACGGAAAACGCCATGCTGGCGGCCTGCGCCGCCCGGGGCGACACCACGATTCTGGGCGCTGCCCGGGAGCCGGAGATCGCGGACCTTCAGCGCTATCTGCGCCGCCTGGGCGCGGACATCTCCGGAGCAGGTACGGCGGAGATCACCGTCCGGGGCTTTCAGCCGAAGCCGGCCGTGGAGCATCGCGTCCTCCCGGATCGCATCGTTGCCAGCACACTTTTATGCGCTGCGGCGGCCTCCGGAGGCGAAATTACCCTCACAAACGGAAATCCGTCGCATTTTTTGACGGTTTTAGACTCGCTTTCTGAAGCGGGATGTGATATAATAACACAATCGGATACCGTGTCGCTCCGTGCCCCGGCTCGGCTGACCGCGCCGCGTCCCATCGTTACGCGGCCCTATCCGGGCTTTCCCACGGACGCCCAGCCCCCGCTGATGGCGGCCTGTCTGAAGGCCAGAGGCACCACGGTATTCACGGAAAACATTTTCCAGAACCGCTACCGCCACGCCGCTGAGCTTCGGCGTCTGGGCGCGGAGGTCAGTATCGAGGGCCGCGTGGCCTATATCACCGGCGTGGAACGGCTCACCGCCGCACCGCTGACCGCCGGGGACCTGCGCGGCGGCGCTGCCATGGTGGTGGCAGCCCTCTCTGCCGAGGGCGAGACTGAGATTTTTGACGAGGACCACATCTCCCGGGGCTATGACCGGCTGGATCTGCAGCTGGGTGCGCTGGGAGCGGACGTCCGATGCACATACTGAGACAGGAGATTGACCCATGAGTACATCCCAATCGGGAAAATCCAATCAGGAATTCACCTTCCG
The DNA here is from genome assembly GCA_946187475.1 of uncultured Clostridia bacterium. Classification (GTDB taxonomy): domain Bacteria; phylum Bacillota; class Clostridia; order Oscillospirales; family Oscillospiraceae; genus CAG-103. The sequence goes on from CAMHRJ010000035.1 coordinate 9,005, forward strand.
CCGGGGCATCAGCGGCATCTGGCTCTTCCTGGGCGTGATTCTGCTGATCATCCTGGCCATGAGCATTTTCTTCGTGGTCAACGACATTGCCGTGGAGGGAAATGCCCGCTATTCGGATGAGGAGATCATCGCCGCCTCCGGTCTGGAGACGGGGGAGAACCTTTTCTTCATCGACCGCTATGAGGCTGCCAGCCGCATCTTCGCGGAGCTTCCCTACGTCAACGACGCGGTGGTCAGCCGCGAGCTGCCCAACCGGGTGCGCATCACCATCACCGAGAGCAGCGCCATGGCCTATGTGGAGGCTGGCGGCAAGTACTGGGTGCTGGACCAGAACTGCAAGATTCTGCGCACGGTGGGTGCCGACGAGCTCCATTCCCTCATTCGGGTGGACGGCATCACTCCCGTGGAGCCCAAGGAGGGCACGGTTCTGGCCGTGGACGAGGAAAGCGGCGCCCAGCTGCGGTATCTGGTGGCGATCCTGAACCAGCTTCTGAGCCGCGGCATGTGGACGGAGGTGGACGTGATCGATCTGGCCGACGTGACCAGTCCCGCCTTCACCTATCAGGAGCGCTTCACGGTGCGTCTGGGTGAGAACAGCGAGCTCGACTACAAATTCGGCCTGCTCCAGAGCGCCATCGACCAGCTGACGGAATCCGACGCCGGAACCCTGGATTTGTCCATCGACCAGCAGGTACATTTCAGCCCGGGCTGACGCATTTTTCCTGTAAAATGAAAAAAAGATTGACCTGAAAGGGAAAATGATATAAAATGGGAAAGAATAAAAAGAAGCATCGCGCCAACAAGCCGCGTCCCCAGCAGCCGCAGCAGTCCGCTCCGGCTATGGAGGCGCAGCAGCCCGTAGAGCCCCGGCCGGAGGAGACGCACCCGGCAGCGGCGGAGCCGCAGGAGCCTGTGGGCATTCAGCTCTCGCTGGAGGAGGATTTCCTTCCCGAGACTGAAGCGCAGAAATCCGAACCCATCACAGCGACGGACCCGCCGGAGGAACCCGTCCCGGCAGAGCCCGTGCACGAAAAAAATACCGACAGGGAGGAAACAACAATGCCCTATATGAGTGAAACCGGACCGGAAAATGTCGTCACCATCAAGGTGGTCGGCGTCGGCGGCGCTGGCAACAATGTTGTCAACCGCATGGTCAAAACCGGCACGCAGGGCGTCGAATATGTCGCCGTCAATACCGATAAGCAGGTCCTGGCTGTCTCCAGCGCGGACCAGAAGATCCAGATCGGCGAGAAGCTGACCCACGGTCAGGGCGCCGGCAGCGATCCGGAGATCGGCAAGCGCTCCGCCGAGGAGAGCCGCAACAACATCGCCAAGAGCCTGGAGAACACCGACATGGTCTTCATCACGGCCGGCATGGGCGGCGGCACCGGCACCGGCGCTGCGCCCACCATCGCAGACCTGGCCCGTGAGGCCGGCATCCTGACGGTGGCCGTGGTGACCAAGCCCTTCAAGTTCGAGGGCAAGCGCCGCATGGACCAGGCTCTCAAGGGCATCAACGAGCTGCTGGGCAAGGTGGACTCCCTGCTCATCATCCCCAACGATCGTCTGAAGTTCGCCACCGACCAGAAGGTCACCCTGGCCAACGCCTTCCAGATCGCCGACGACGTTCTGGTCCAGGCCGTTACCAGCATCTCCGATCTCATCAAGAGCACCGGCTTCATCAACCTGGACTTTGCCGACGTGTCCTGCATTATGCGTGACGCCGGCTTCGCCCACATGGGCGTGGGCCATGCCGCCGGCAAGAGTAAGGCGGAAGAGGCCGCGAAGATGGCTGTCGCCAGCCCCCTGATGGAGACCTCCATCAACGGCGCCCGCGGCGTGCTCATCAACATCACCGGTTCCGAGGACATGGGTCTGGAGGATGTGGAGACTGCCGCCAACCTGGTGCAGGAGGCTGCCCACCCCGACGCCAACATCATCTTCGGCGCCAGCTTCGATCCCAGCCTGGACGACGAAATCCGTGTCACCGTCATCGCCACCGGCTTTGAGGATGCCAGCACCCAGTCTGCCGAGGCTCCCGTGGTGGAGAAGGCGGCGACCGCCCCCACTCCCGCGGTGCAGCCCGTTGGCCTGTACAGCGCCGCCAAGCAGGAAGCGCCTGCTGCTCCCGCAGCGCCCGTCGCTCCGGTGGTGGAGCCTGTCGCGCCCGTCACTCCCGCGGCCCCCGCAGCGCCCGCTGCTCCGGTGGAGCCCGCCGCTGAGGAAGACCCCTTCGACGGCATCTTCAAGATTTTCAATCAGAAGTAATTGAATATCTCCAAAACCGCCTTCGCCTCGGCGAGGGCGGTTTTTCCGTAAGAGAAAAAACGCAGAATCATTTCCGGAGAACAACCAGGAAAGGAGGTGCGCCGGATGAAAAAATGGAAGGATTGGCGAATCGTGCGCTTTTTCGTCTGCATGGTGCGCCTCTATCTGGAAAAGCGCCTGGCCCGCACGGCGGCGGCCATGACCTACTTCATGGTGCTGACGCTGTTCCCGGCCATCATCTGCCTGTATGATCTGCTGGCTTTGGTGGTGGCCAAGCCCGAGGCCGTGTTCCAGGTGCTGGAGAATCTGGTGGTGCCGGAGAGCACCCGCTCCATCATCGAGAATTTCCTGAACTTCACCGCCCGCTACGCCAACGGCACGGTCTTTGTCATCGCCTTCATCACCATGCTGCTGTCCGCCAGCGCGGTCTACCGCACCTTCTGCGGCTGCGCGGAGGAGATCAGCGGCGAGCGCCGCTTCGGAATCATCGGCGGCACCGTGGCCAGCTTCATCTTTGCGGCGGCCTTCCTGGTGGCAGTCTTCGGCAGTATCATGATGATCATCACCGGCCGTCAGGTGGTCCACAAGCTGGACGAGGTGATCTCCTGGCTGAATATCGGCGAATGGTGGACGTGGACCCGATTCGTGGTGCTGTTCCTCATCCTGCTGGGCATGCTGCTGGTGGTCTATTGGCTCACCGCCTCCAAAAACCGCAGCCGCCGCCAAATGCCGGGGGCCCTGTTCGCGGCCATCGGCATGGCCGGCATTTCAATCCTGTTCTCCTGGCTGATCGGCCGCTCCGGCCGCTACCCGCTGATCTATGGCTCCCTGGCCAGCGTCATCCTGCTGATGGTCTGGATGAACCTGCTCAGTCTCATGATGGTGCTGGGCAGCGCCTTCAACGAATCCCTGCTGCGAACCCGCAGGAAAAACCCTGAATAATAAAAAACACCTGCTGACCGATCGGTCAATGCACCTGTCAAGGAAAAGTAGACAGTAAAAACCCCAATTACGGAAAGCCCAGTT
>CAMHRJ010000036.1 GCA_946187475.1 uncultured Clostridia bacterium
CTATGACCGCACCGCCGACGACGGCAAGATCCTGGCCCTGGTGGAGGGCGAGGAGGTCTGCTCCGAGCTCCGCGCAGGCAATGAAGGCGTCATCGTTCTGGACCGGACGCCCTTCTATGCCGAGATGGGCGGCCAGGTGGCGGACCAGGGCACCATCCGTACGGAAACCGGCCTGTTCCTGGTCAAGGACGTGCAGAAGGACAAATCCGGCAAGTTCCTCCATTCCGGCACCCTCACCGAGGGCGTCATGACCGTGGAGCAGACTGCCCACGCCGAGATCGACGCTGACCGCCGCAAGGCCATCATGCGCGCCCACTCCGCCACCCACCTGCTGCACGCCGCCCTGCGCGCGGTGCTGGGCGACCACGTCCATCAGGCGGGCTCGCTGGTGGAGCCGGACCGTCTGCGCTTCGACTTCACCCACTTCTCCGCCGTCACCCCCGAGGAGCTGCTGCGGATCACGGAGCTGGTCAGCGACCAGATTCTCGAGGGCTATGACGTCTCCGTTCGGGAGATGCCCATCGAGGAGGCCCGTGCCTCGGGAGCCCAGGCCCTGTTCGGAGAGAAATACGGCGACGTGGTCCGCGTGGTCGCCATGGGCGACGCCAGTGTGGAGCTCTGCGGCGGCACCCACCTGGACAACACCGCCAAGATCGGCCCCTTCCGCATCCTCTCCGAAAGCAGCGTGGCCTCCGGCGTCCGCCGCATCGAGGCCATCACCGGCAAGGCGTTCATGAACTACGCCAAGGAGCAGAGCGAGCGGCTGCTTCGGGTTGCTGAAATTCTGAAGGTCAAGCCGGATACCCTGCTGGAGAAGGCCGAGAGCCATATGGCGGAGATGAAGAATCTGCGCCAGAACATGGAAGCCATGCAGGATAAGCTCCTCACCGGCGATGTGGAGCGCTTCCTCTTCGCCGCCAAGAAGATCGGCGAGCTCCATGTCATCACCGCCACTCGACCGGATCTGGACGCCAACCAGCTGCGCAAGATGGGCGACTTCCTGCGGGACAAGGACCCCAAGAGCGTCAGCATCCTGGCCACCATCAACGGTGAGAAGGTCACCTTCGTGGCCAGTGTGGGCAAGGAGGCCGTAGCTTCCGGCGTCAAGGCCGGCGATCTGGTCCGCGCCGTGTCCGCCGTGGCCGGCGGCAAGGGCGGCGGCAAGCCCGACAGCGCCATGGGCGGCGGCACCCAGGTGCTCAAGACCGACGACGCTCTGGCCGTCGTGGACGACTTCGTGGCCGAGAAGCTCGGAATCAACTAATTTTTGAAATAGGAGGAACCAACAATGTCTGACTGCCTGTTTTGCAAGATCGCGGCAGGGGAGATCCCCTCCACCTGCGTGTATGAGGACGAGGACGTCTTCGCCTTCCGGGACATCAATCCCCAGGCGCCCACCCACGTGCTCGTTGTCCCGAAGATTCACATTGGCTCCGTGAGCGAGATCAACGCCGAGAACGCCGCTGCCGCCTCCAGATGCCTGGAGGTCATCGGCACCATCGCGGAAAAGGAAGGCCTCGCCAACGGCTATCGCGTCATCTCCAACTGCGGCCCCGATGCGGGCCAGACCGTGCACCATCTGCACTTCCACGTCCTGGGCGGCGTGAAGATGGGCGAGAAGATCCTCTGATTCTACGCAATCCAAAAGCGCTGCGGTTTCCCGCAGCGCTTTTTTGCTGTTGAGGTGCAAATTGGAATTTAGCGAGCAGTGTGGAGTGTGAAGAGTGGAGTGTGGAGTTTAAAGGAATCGCCTGCGGCGATCATTCAAAAATGCGCTTATTCAATCGTTTGCGCAGCAAACACTTTTAAACTCCTAACTCCAAACTCCTAACTCCACACTGGTTTATAAACTCCCAATTTGCATTTCCCAATGTCGTTTATTTATTGACAATTTGCACATTTGTGTTGACGTACCCTGCTGCGGTACGGTATAATATTTCCCAGATTAGCCGAATTGTGTGCATATTCGGAAGAAAAACGGAAAGAGAGGAAACAACATGAAGAAAAAGCGTTTTCTGAGCGTCCTGCTGGCTGTGATGCTGGTTCTGTCCATGTTCGTGGGCTTTGCGGCCTTCGCGGCGGATGTTCCCAGTGCTGCGGATCAGGCGGCCATGAACAACCACCACGCGGTCACCGGTCTCACCGGCGTCAACAACGCCCGTGATCTCGGCGGCTACTACACGGCCGACGGTCAGTATCAGATCAGGTCCGGCGTGCTGTTCCGCAGCGCGAACCTCCACGACGCCACCGACGCGGACCTCGCCCGTCTGCAGGAGCTGGGCGTCAGCAAGGTCATCGACCTGCGCATGGCCGTTGAGGCTTTGACGAAGGCCAACAAGAGCGTGCCGGGCGCGAAGTATCTCCGCGACTCCCTGCTGTTCCTGCCCAATCCCTTCGTGATCACCATGGATGACTTTGCCGCCACCCTGAAGGCCGTCCGTTCCGGCGTCATGGATACCTACATGTCCAACATGTATCGCCAGATGATTGCCGATCCCGTGGCCATCCACGCCACCAAGGTGTTCTTCAAGGAGCTGCTGGACGCCAACGGCGCCCCAGTTCTCTGGCACTGCACCAGCGGCAAGGACCGCACCGGCACTGAGGCCATGTTCCTCATGACCATCCTGGGCTGCAGCGATGAGGTCATCCGCGCTGAGTATCTGAACACCAACTACTTCATGCAGGCCAAGGCCCAGGCCCAGTACGACAAGGCCTACAAGTACACCCACAGCAAGCTGATCTCCAGTGAGTTCTACAAGTATGAGCTGGTCTCCGAGGATTGGTTCAACCTGGAGCAGAACGTCCTGGCCCGTTACGGCGGCACCGTGGCTTATCTGCACAACGTCATCGGCCTGAGCGACGCCGACTTCCAGACCCTGCGCGACATCTACCTCGTCCCCGCAGCGTAACAACAATTCATACAAAAAGAGCTGTCTTTGACAGCTCTTTTTTTGCTTCTCTCTCTTTCTTGCAAATCTCCAGTGGCTTTGATATAATAAGAAAAAACTGTAGCACTTTAACTTACAGAAAGAAGGGAACTCCATGGCGGACAACAACAGACCCAGACGGAGAGAAACCAATGTCACCGATAACGGTCTCGGCGTCCATCGCCGGGATGACGAGGGCCTGGGCACCGGGAAGGTGGGCTCCGGCTCCGGCACGCCCCAGCGGCCCTCCGGCGGCAGCAGCGTCAAGCGCGCCGGCGGCATCGGCGGCGGATTGCTGGCCATCATTCTGGCCGTGCTGTTCGGCACCGGCATCCTGGGCGGAAACTCCGCGCCTGCCAATACCAGCACCTCCGGCAGCTCCTCGCTGCCCACGGTGCAGAGTACGCTCCTGAATCCCGTCTCCAATGCCTGGGGCGGGGACAGCAACGTTGCCAAGCTGGACACCTCCGTGGCCTCCGGCGCCAGAGAGAAGTACACGAAGCTCCTGGGCAACGGTCAGGACACCGTGACCCTCATGGTCTATATGTGCGGCACCGATTTGGAGTCCCGTTACGGCATGGCCACCAAGGACCTGGCGGAAATGGCGGCTGCCACCTCGTCGGACAAGGTGAACATCATCGCCTTCACCGGCGGCTGCAAGCAGTGGAAGACCTCTGCCATCTCCAACAGCGTGAACCAGATCTTCCGGGTGCGCAACGGCGGCATCGAGACTCTGGTCTCCAACGCCGGCACCGCCGCCATGACGGACCCCAACAACCTGCTTAGCTTCATCCAGTGGTGCAAGCAGAACTATCCCGCCAACCGGAACATGCTCATCTTCTGGGACCACGGCGGCGGCTCCCTCCAGGGTTACGGCTATGACGAGAAGAACGCCCGCAGCGGCTCCATGTCCCTGGCCCAGATCGACCAGGCCCTGAAGGCCGCCGACATGAAGTTCGACTTCATCGGCTACGACGCCTGCCTCATGGCCACGGTGGAAAACGGCCTCATGCTCTCCAAGTACGCGGACTACATGATCGCCTCCGAGGAGACGGAGCCCGGCGTGGGCTGGTACTACACCAACTGGCTCAACAAGCTCACCCAGAACACCTCCACCTCCACCCTGGAGCTGGGCAAGCAGATCGTGGACGACTTCGTGGACGTCTGCGCCCAGCAGTGCCGGGGCCAGCAGACCACCCTGTCTGTGGTGGACCTGGCGGAGCTGGGCAGCACCCTGGGCGACGCCTTCACGGCATTCTCCCAGGACACCCAGAAGCTCATCACCTCCGATAACTACCAGACCGTCTCCCGGGCCCGCAGCAACACCCGCGAGTTTGCGGGCAGCAGCTCCATCGACCAGATCGATCTGGTGCACTTCGCCAAGAACCTGGGTACCGACGAGGCCAAGCGGCTTTCGGACGTGCTGCTGAGCAGCGTGAAGTATAACCGCGCGGCCAACATCACCAACGCCTACGGTCTGTCCATCTATTTCCCCTATAAGAAGACCTCCGGCGTGGACACCGCCGTCAGCACCTATGACCGCATCGGCCTGGACAGCGCCTATTCCGACTGCATCCGCGAGTTTGCGAATCTGGAGGTCTGCGGCCAGGCGGCCACCGGCGGCGCCGGCAGCGCCCTGCCCAGCCTCTTCGGCCAGCTGCTCACCGGCGCGGGAACCGCCAACGTGCCCAACTCCACGGCCCAGGATGTGGCCCAGCTGCTGAATCTGTTCATGGGCGGCCGGGGCTTCGACGTGGCGGGCATCGACAGCAGCAACACCGGCTTCATGTTCGGCCGCAGTATCACCACCGACCAGGCGGCGGAATACATTGCTGCCAACCGCTTCGACCCCTCGAATCTGGTCTGGACCGAGGATAACGGCCAGCACAAAATCGTCCTGAGCCAGGACCAGTGGGATCTGGTGCAGGGCCTCGATTTGAACGTGTTCTATGACGACGGCACCGGCTATGTGGACATGGGTCTCGACAACACCTTCGACTTCGACGACGCCGGCAACCTCATCGGCGACACCGACGGCACCTGGCTGAGCATCAACGGCCAGCCCGTGGCCTATTACCATCTCTCCACCGCCGAGGAGGGCGACGCCTATACCATCACCGGTTACGTTCCCGTGCTCCTGAACGGCGAGCGCATGGACCTGATTCTGATCTTCAACGACGAGAATCCCTACGGCTTCATCGCCGGTGCCCGCCCGGCCTATTCGACCGATGAGACCGAGACCGTGGCCCGCGGCCTGGTGGATCTCCAGGAAGGCGACAAGCTGGACTTCCTCTGCGACTATTACAGCTACGACGGCGCCTATCTGGACACCTACAAGCTGGGCGAGCAGATGACCGTCACCGCCGATATGCAGATCAGCAACACCAGCCTGGGCGGCAGCTACATCGCCCTCTACCGCTTCACCGATCTGTATAACCAGTATTACTGGAGTCTTGCCGTCCCGACCACCTGATCGGGCAATTTGAAATCTGCATAACCATCCAAGAGAGGAGATTGCGTTATGGCTGAAAAGAAAGAGAAGAAAATCATCGATGCCGATACCGGTCTGGAGGTCAAGGCCGGCTCGAAGAAAAAGCCCGTGAGCAGCACCGGCGCGCCCATGCACGAGGCCGCCCCGGTGGGCAACGCCAAGACCCTGCGTATCTGCGCCATCCTGCTGTGGGTGCTGGCCCTGGTGTTCGAGGTGCTGGCCGTGCTGGTGGTGGCCGGCAAGGTGGACCTGAAGTTCATGTCGGAGCTTGCCCAGCTCATCGTCTTCCTGGTGCTGGACCTGGTCTGCGTGGTCATCGGCTCTCAGCTTTGGAAGAAGGCCAACCACATCGACCCCGCCTCGGAAAAGAACCCCACCAAGTTCTGGCTGTGGAACAACATGGGCGTCATCGTCAGCACCGTGGCCTTCATCCCCTTCGTCATCGTCCTGCTCTCCAGCAAGGAGACCGATAAAAAGACCAAGGCCATCGGCACCGTTGTCGCCATCATCGCCCTGATGATCGCCGGCGTCTCCAGCTATGACTTCAACCCCGTCAGCGAGGAGCAGCAGGCCGCCGCCATCGAGGCCATCGCCGACGACGTCTACTGGACCCGCTTCGGCCATGTCTACCATACCCACGATGACTGCCAGGCCCTGAACCAGAGCGAGGAACTGACCTACGGCACCGTGGAGCAGGCCATCGCCGCCAACCGCACCCGCCTCTGCGCCTTCTGCGCCAAGCGGGACGACATCACCGGCGTGGTTACCGACGACGCCAACGTGGACGATCTGATCGGGACCGTCACCGAGGGCAGCGCCGACTGAAATGCATTCCAAATCCAAAACCTGCCGCCTCTGCGGCAGGTTTTTTGGAATAATATAAGATTTTTTTTGACAATCACAGGGATATATGTTAAAATAAATTGCATTATTCAGAATTTGTATCGTCAGTAAAAGGAGGGACCCAATGAAAAAAAGATGGATCAGTTTGCTGCTCGTATTCGTGATGGTACTGGGCATGTTCCCCATGGCGGCCTTTGCCGCGGACGGGGAGGAAGCAAGCAACGTGAACCCCGCCACCGGCCGCGAACGCGGTCCCAAGGGCGACGAGGACGTGGCCGTCATGGTCTATGGCCAGAGCATGGCCGACGCTGTAATGAAGGCCGGATACAGTTTCGACGACTTTGTCACCGCGCTGAAGTCGGAGCTGCAGGGCATTCTCGCCAACGAGAAGCTGCCTAAGGTCGAGATGTATCTGATCAACAGTCAGAACCAGGAGTATGAGTTGACGCTGAACGCCGTGGATGACGCGGCATTCCTCTCTTCGTTCCGGATGAAGAGCGGCGGCGTTCTCGGCTGGCTGGACGATGTGTTTAAATGGCTGCAGGACGGCTTTGGCTGGCTGATCTCCGGCGTCGACACCATTGGCGAGTTCTATAAGATCTACGGCGCCACGGACGTGCCCGAGGGCGACTATACTCTGGAGGTGCGGAAGATCGACGGCGACGGCTATACCCTCTGGGAGCCCGAAAGCGGTCAGGTTCGTGTGCACGTGGGTGATGACCACGTCAACTATGTTGGCTACGAGAAGCACCTCGGCGGCCACACGTTCGAATTCAGCTTCCTTTGGTGGGACGTCGAGGTGTACTCCATCGACTTCTACATGCCCGGCGTGTTCATGAAAACCGAGGAGCCCGGCTTCGGCTTCCAGAGCGTGGATTTGGGCGGCAACGCTGTGCCCGGCACGGAGTTCGTACTGGTGAACCGGGAGGAGACCGAGAAGATTCTCCGCGCTGCCTTTGCCCTGGGCAAGGACACCTTCACCAACGCCATGAACCTCATCGGCACCGAGGGCTTCACCTGGGAGGAGCTGAGCATCCTCAACAGCGAGATTCTCACCTGGGACGACACCGCAAAGCAGATTACCTTTGACCACCAGGCCACCCTCAAGCTGCTGGGTACCTACTGGGCCCTGCTGGAGGCTTCGGCCATGGATCCGATGATCACCTTCATGAGCGACGAGACGGACCTCCGTCTGCCCGCCATCCTCCAGGCCACCGCCGATAAAAACGGCTATGTCTTCTTCGGCGAGGACAGCAACGTGACCCTCACCTGGGCTCTGGATGTGCTGCTGAAGATGGGCAACGTCGTGCTGGAGGAAGCCGACGACATGGAGCTGCTGGACGGCGTGTTCCAGAACAAGCAGACCGAGGCTCTGGTGAACCTGGTCTTCACCCTGGCCAAGGCAGCCGCCAAGCAGGGCACGGAGTTCTGGGATAAGAATGGCGACTTGGTCAAGGGGGTCATCAACGACTGGGTCTACCCGCTGCTGACCAATGACAACATCTATAGCGCCGCCAAGAGTGTTCTGGAATGGGTGCTGGAAGACAAACTCACCCCCGAGCAGATGAAGATGCTGGATCTGCTGCCCACCCATGCGCTGCTGACCAAGAAGATGCCCGCCGGCCACTATCTCATGCTGGAGACCGCCGTGCCGGAAGGCTTCATCCACAGCCCGCTGTTCTACACCATGAACCTCACCTGGAACACCGATTCTCCCGCGCCGAAGGATTGGTGCTATGTCACCTTCGGCAATCTGGGTCTGGTCCTGCCGTACTACGCGGAGGATTACTACACCTGGCTGCGGAACTTCAACTATACCGCCGAGGCGGATAAGGTCCTGAACCTGATCACCGACGGCAAGTCCGGCACCATGGTGCAGGACATGATCTCCGGCAAGGACGACGTGACCGCCCTGACCATCGCCTTCACGGCGAACCTGCTTTATAACAACCTGGGCGGGGACAAGGTCTACGGCTCCGAGCTGGAGCTGGCCAACGCCCTCACCAAGCACCTCTACGCCTACGGCCGCACCAGCCAGAACCTGATGATGTTTGCCGATAAGGTCATCCGGGAGGGCAGAGCCGTCGTCACCGGCGAGATCACCCCGGAGTGGAAGTTCTATAACTTCTCTACCAGCCTGCGCACCAACATCGCCCTAAAGGTCAAGGCCCTGCTGACTGAGACGGCCAAGGCCATCGACACCACCGGCGACAACAAGATCACCACGGCGGTGAAGGAGACCACCCAGAAGATCGCGGACAGCATCGATACCACCAACCGCATCATCGAGCAGACCACCGCCATCCAGAGCAAGGTCCAGGACGTGGTGAAGACCACCGCCAAGACCGTTGCCAAGACCGCCCTGAAAACCACCCTGAAGGTCACCAAGACCCTGCTGGGCTGGTGGGCTGAGAGCAAGTAAGAAAAACCAATCAAAAAGCACGAGGGATTCGAACCCTCGTGCTTTTTCTATTCTTTTGACCATCAGCGAATGGATTCCGTGTCCATGTGCGGCGGTCATGGCCGTTCCAGCCGAAAGCCGCCCAGCATGGGAGTAGCGTTCTCGATCAGATCCCGCAGCCACCATTCATAGGCGTAGCCCTCCGCGCAGCGGAAGAAGGGCTCGTAGCCCGGCATGGCCTCCAGCGCCTCCCGCTGGGCATAGAGCGTGCCCGCCCAATAGGCGTTCATGGCGGCGTAGAAGAAATCCACAGCCTGGGCCGCTTCTTTCCGGGTCAGGGGATTGCGCTTGGACATGTCGCTCACGTTCTGGAAGGCGTAATCCCGCAGCTGTTTTTGCTGCCACCGGCTGAAATGCTTCAGCTCCCGGCTGTTGTAACCGACTTCCCTGGCCCAGCCCTCCACATCCACCCGCCGGGGCGTGTAGGTGATGGCGTCCGCCGTAAGATCCAGCATGCTGTATCCGGTGGGGTAGGCCAGCAGGTATTCCGTCACCAGCTCCGTCAGCCCCTGCTCCTGCAAAACGAGACGGGTGTGCAGGTGCCCGCTGACATAGAGCGGCACGTCGTATTCCCGCAGCAGCGCCGCCAGACGCTCACCGTTTTCCAGATAGAGTCCGGTGCGCTCGGGGTCCCGGCCTTCGGCGGTGAGGATGTTGAAATGCCCCGCGCAGAGCACCGGCAGCTGCTGCGCCTTTGCCGACTCCAGCATCTCCCGCGTCCACCGGAGGGTCTCCTCCGAGAGGAAGGCCTCGTCATCAGAGCGGCTTTGCGCCTCCGGCAGATCGATGGCCTCGGCGTCATAGCCGGCGGTGTCCAGCATCAGCAGACAGAGATCCTCGCCCATGACGCAGTAGCTGAGAGAAGCAGCGTCCCGGCTGTCAGCTTCCGCAAAGCCGAAATCGGCGTACAGCGCAGCGAATTCCCGCTGGGTGACGGGGGAGAGGTCGTGGTTTCCCGGCAGCACATAGATGCGAAGGCCCGCATCCTCCGCCGCGCGGAGCTTTTCGATGAGCCCATCGTGATATTCCTGTTTCCCGGCGTTCACGATGTCCCCGGTGAGCAGCAGCACCTCCGCGCCCTGATGCTGCGCGTCCCAGAGCAGGGCCTCCGCCAGCTGGGGATTGTAGGCCACGGCGCCCAGATTCGCGTTCTTGTCGGTGTGCTCCGGATCGAAATGCAGATCCGAGGCCACCGCGATGCGCAGTCCCTCCGCCTCGGGCAGAGGCGTCTGGACCGGGACCGCCAGATTCCCACAGGCGCAGAGCAGCGCCAGGATCAGGCAGAGCAGAACGGCCGGCAGCAGACGCAAAGAGGCGGCTGCAGGTTTTTTCATAGCCGTTTTATGCTTCCGCCTCAGGGAACATCTTCGCTGCCTGCTTCAAATGCTCCGTGATGGGCAGATGCTGGGGACATACGTCCTCGCACTGTCGGCATTCGATGCAGTTGGGCGCCCGGTGTCCCTCGGCGGCTGCGCGGAAGTAGGCTTCCTTCGCCTCTGCCATCTGGCCGTTGCCCAGCTGTTTGTTCATGGCGGAAAAGATCTCCGGGATGGGGATCTGCTGCGGGCAGCCCTCCACGCAATAGCGGCAGGCGGTACAGGGGACGGTGGAAGCGCTTCCCAGAATCCGCTGGGCCTTCCGGATGGCCTCCTGCTCCTCGGCGTTCAGCGGCTGGAAGTTTTTCATGTAGGAGAGGTTGTCCTCCATCTGCGCCACGTTGGACATGCCGGAGAGCACCGTCAGGATCCCGTCCAGGGAGGCCACGAACCGGATCGCCCAGGAGGCGCAGGACATGTCCGGGTGAATCTCCCGGAACAGCTTCTGCACTTCCTCCGGCGGATTGGCCAGATTGCCGCCCTTCACCGGCTCCATGACGGTGATGAGCTTGCCGTGCTTTCGCGCCACCTCGTAGTTGGCGCGGGAGGTGACCTTGGGGTTTTCCCAGTCTGCGTAGTTGATCTGCAGCTGCACGAAGTCCACCTCGGGGTGCGCGGTCAGAAGCTGGTCCAGCAGCTCCGGCCCCGCATGGAAGGAAAAGCCGATGTTCCGGATCAGACCCTGTTCCTTCTGCTGGCGGACGAAGTCCCACAGATGGAGCTTGTCATACCGCTCGTAGGTGTTCTCCTTCAGGGAATGCAGCAGATAGTAGTCGAAGTACCCCGCGCCGGTGCGCTCCAGACTGGTGGCGAACTGCTTGCGCGCAGCCTTCTCCGTGGGCGCTGCCAGGGCATAAAGCTTGGTGGCCAGGGTGAAGCTGTCCCGGGGATGGCGCTCCACCAGCGCCTTGCGGATGGCGGTCTCCGAGCCGGGGTAGACATAGGCGGTGTCAAAGTAGGTGAAGCCCGCCTCCAAAAACAGGTCCACCATTTTCTTGGTCTGCTCCACGTTGATGACGAAACCACGTTTGGGCAGCCGCATGAGACCGAAGCCCAGCTTCGGCGTGTCTTTTCCGTATACGACAGGCATGATAGCTCCTTTCCCACTGCCTGGCAGCGATGGCGGCGTTTTCCGTTGGATATCATCATTTTACCATAGGCGCGGCGGGGATTCAATGCCTGACCATACAGATTCTGGAAGAACGAACGCATGTCTCCCTGTAACGCGGAACACCCACCAGCCTTCGCTGGCGGGTGTTTGCTTATTTGCGGATTTTGCCCTTTTCCTCGATGAGAGGCAGATACTCCAGATAGGGCGTTTCGTTGGCGCAGGTGAACCCCGCCTGGTTGGCGAAGTCCTGCACCGCCTTGGTGCTCTTCTCCGGCTGGCGCAGGGTGCCGGCGCCGTTCACGCAGCCGCCGGGGCAGGCCATGCCCTCCAGCAGATAGCCGTCGTACTTTCCGGCCTTGGCCATCATCAGCAGCTTCCGGCAGTCGGCCAGTCCCGCGGCGTTTGCCACCTTGACCTCCCGGGTGGGATCCATGTCGTGGATGGCGTTCACCACGGCCTGAGCCACGCCGCCGGCGAAGGCGAAGTTTCTGCCGTCGCGGGCCACGTCGTTCAGCGGCGCGTCCTCACCGGAGAACACGTCGTCGATGCCCTTGGCCTCGAACATGCCCATGGTCTCCTCAAAGGTGAGCACGAAGTCCACGTCGCTGCGGATGGTGCGGCGGCGGGCCTCCAGCTTTTTGGCGTCGCAGGGGCCCACGAAGACCACCTTGCAGCCCGGGTGCTGGCGCTTGATCATGCGGGCGGTGAGCACCATGGGCGTCATGGCCACGGAGATGTTCTCCGTGAACTGGGGGAACATCTTCTTCACCATGGTGCTCCAGGCGGGGCAGCAGCTGGTGACCATGAACTTGTGAGTGCCGGGCACTTCCTCCAGGAAGTCCGCGGCCTCTTCGATGACGCAGAGGTCCGCGCCGATGGCCACCTCATACACGTCCGTGAAGCCCAGGGCCTGGAAGGCAGAGCGCATCTTCTCTGGCACGCCCTTGGGGCCGAACTGTCCGACGAAGGCGGGGGCCAGGGCCACATAGACCTCGTCGCCCTGCCGGATGGACTGGAT
>CAMHRJ010000037.1 GCA_946187475.1 uncultured Clostridia bacterium
GCACCATCGACGAGGCCCATGTCTCTGTCCGCACCATTGTGGAGACCGCCCTCCGCCGGAACGCCACCGCCGTGATCCTCAGCCACAACCACGTGGACGGCATCGCCCTGCCCTCCCATCAGGACGAACGCACCACCGAGACCATCCGCCAGGCCCTGCGCTATGTGGGCGTCACCCTGTCCGATCATATCATCGTTGCCGGAGACGATTATGTGTCCTTCGCGGACAGTGGTCTTCTGGGCGGCGTATGGGGCGCATAAAATCCTTCACGAAACCTGTCAAGTAAAATTTTGGTATTCGCGATTTGAATAATCTTCGTGGTTATGCAAACCGAATCCTTCGATTTTTGGAAACAAAACATCGTTTGCGGGCTGGAAAAAAACACCTGCATTTCATAATCCATTGAAAAATCAACGTTTTTGGGCTGTTGAAAAATCGGTGGAAACTGTTGATAACTCTCCGGTAAATATCCGGCATATGATATTATGGAAACCGAATGCATCCTTTTTGTAACGGAAAATGCGGTTATTTTCGGTTCCGATTCCCTTGATTTCAAAGATTTTCGGGTGGAAAAAGTTACTGTGCATTTTTTGCACAGATCATTTTCTCTTGCATTTCGATCATGAGATTATGCATCTGCGGATGATTTTTTGATGGATTATTACATTGAGTTATCATTTTCCGGGAAAAACGACAAAAAACACCCCTTTTGGAGGCTATTGCATGAAAAAACATATCCTTGCCGTTTTGGCCGCAGGTTCTCTCTGGGGCACCATGGGTGTCTTCACCCGAACCCTGGCCACCATCGGCATCGATTCCAACGGCGCCATCCTGGTGCGCTGCCTTCTGGCTGCGGTGGCCTTCGGCGTCACGATCCTCCTGACGGACCCGAAACAGCTGCGCATCCGGCTGATGGACTTCTGGTGCTTTTTCGGCAGCGGCGTTTGCAGCCTCCTGTTTTTCACCTTCTGCTATTTCCACGCCATCAATCTCATGAGTCTGTCCGCCGCGGCGATCCTGCTCTATACGGCACCCAGCATCGTCATGCTGCTGTCAGCGCTGCTGTTCCGGGAGAAGATCACCCGCACGAAGCTTCTGGCTGTGGCCCTGGCTTTCGTGGGCTGCTGCCTGGTCTCCGGCATCATGGGCGGCGACGCGCGCATCACCTTCGGGGGACTGCTCTTCGGTCTCGGCAGCGGCTTCGGCTATGCCCTTTACAGCATCTTTGCCCGGTTTGCTCTCCTGCGGGGCTACAGCAGCAACACGGTGAATTTCTATTCCTGTCTGCTGGCCGGCCTTGGCGCTTGCCTGATCTCCCATCCCGGGGCATATGCTGCGGCCTTCACCGCCAGCTGGGGCAACGCCCTGTTCTGCATCCTTTCGGCGATCGTGACCTGTTATCTGCCGTACCTGCTCTATACCTATTCGCTCACGGGTCTGGAAAACGGCAAGGCCTCGGTGCTTGCGTCCGTGGAGCCCGTGGTGGCAACGCTGCTGGGCGTATTCATTTATCACGAAAAGCTCACGGTCTGGAGCCTCCTGGGCCTGGTGCTGGTGCTGGGCGCCATCCTGCTTCTGAACCGGAAGCCCAAAGAGCAGACTGTTTGATCTCATCATTTTTTTAGAGAAGGAGGGAACGCCGTGTCCGATGCGCGCAAAGCCTGCTGCTTCACCGGTCATCGGGAGAAAAAACTCCCCTGGGGCAGTGATGAATCGGATCCCCGCTGCACTGCGCTGAAGCAGATGCTCTATGACGCCGCCGAGTGCGTCTATGCCGAGGGCGTGCGCCATTATATCTGCGGCATGGCCAGCGGCTGCGACCTCTATTTTCTCGAGGCGGTGCTCCGGTTGCGGGAGCTGCACCCGGAGATCAGCGTGGAGGCCGCCGTTCCCTATGAGGGGCAGGCAGACCGCTGGCGCAGCGCCCTGCGGGGACGGTATCTGGAGCTGCTGCGCCGCTGTGACTACCAGACCCTGGTGCAGCAGGAATACACCCGGGACTGCATGATGCGCCGCAACCGCTACATGGTGGACCACGCCCAAGTGCTTATTGCTGCCTACAGCGGCGAGCCCGGCGGCACCATGAACACCATGCTCTACGCCATGCGCCGGGGCCTGGACATCATCGAGATCCCGATCGAAACTGCATAAATCGTTCGCTTCCGGCATATTCTCCCACATGCGATCACCAAAGGGGAGTGTGCCATGAAGCGAACGATTCGTTTTTATATCAGCGCGGCGCTGTTTCTGCTGTTCACGGCGGTGAAGCTCATCGCCCCTGCGGCGGCAGCCGGAGTCCACGACGCCATCCTGCCGGTGCTGGACCGGGACGACGATTTTTCCGCCATCCTGGACGCCGTTTCCGCAAAGCCCGTGGAAGTGACCGGGGAGCCCTACATTGCCGTTCCGCCCATGGAGCAGACCCGGGCCTTTCTGGACAGTCTGCACCAGAACCATTTCGCCGACCTGCCCACGGCCCAGGGGCCAATCCCGACGCCCACGCCCACGCCGGACCCCAGAGTGCTGGCAGGGGAGGCGGTGAAAGCGGCCTTTCTGGAGAGCCAGTCGGCCTATTCGGACTACCCTCAGCCGGAGAACGTGCGCTATGACGTACTGTCGCTGCCCTTTGCTGAGACCTCGCCTGTGGCTGCCTGCACCTCCTCGGGCTTCGGCTATCGGCTCCATCCCATCGACGGCGTGGTGAAGTTCCACTATGGCACGGATTTCGCCGCGAGCACCGGCACGGACATCCTGGCCTTTGCCGACGGCACGGTGCTGGCGGCGGGGGAGGACGACGGTTACGGGAACTATGTGAAGCTGGACCACGGCAGCGGCTATGTGACCCTCTATGGCCACTGCAGCGAGCTGCTGGTGAAAGCAGGGGAGACCGTCACCCGGGGACAGCCCATCGCCCGGGTGGGCCAGACCGGCCACGCCACCGGTCCGCACCTGCACTTCGAGCTGCTCCACGACGGGGTCTATCTGAACCCGGAGTTCTATCTCGCGGCGTGAAGAGAATTGCATTTCAGCCCGGGGCGGCGCTGCTGTTGGGCGTGCTGATTTTCACCCTGCGCCCGGCGGAGCTGGCTGCCCTGGCGCTTGCGGTTCTGGCTCACGAGCTGGGGCATTTGATTGCGTTACAGTTGCTTGGGGTGCGGGTTTCCGGCGTCACCTTTGCCATGACCGGCCCGGTCATTCGCTGCGATCTACCGCCCACCGCTTTCGGCCAGATTCTGGCGGCCTTTTCCGGCCCGGCGGCGGGCCTGCTGCTCTCTCTTTTGATTTCTGCCCGCTGGCCGCTGCTGGGGGAGGTCAGCCTCTTCCTCTCGCTGCTGAATCTTCTGCCGGTGCCGCCGCTGGACGGCGGCCGCGCTTTGCGGGTACTGATCGGGGAGACCGCATGCCGCCTCCTCAGCGCGCTCCTCTGCGGCGCTCTGCTGCTTTGCGGGCTGCTGGCGGCTGCCACGGGATACGGCGTCACAACGGCGGTCTTTGCTGCGTGGCTTGCGGCTCTCGCTTGCCAAGCGGACGGAATTGTTGTAGAATAAGAAAAAATCCGAAACGGAGTATTTTAAAATATGGATGCACGACTGGAACGGATTCTCCCCCGGGTACAGAAGCCTGCGCGCTATGTGGGCGGAGAATACCATCAAATCATAAAAGACAAGGCAGAGGTCGATCTGCGCATGGCCTTCTGCTTTCCGGACGTCTATGAGATCGGCATGTCCAACATCGGCATGCGGATTCTTTATGACGTCATCAACCGCATGCCCGGCGTCTGGTGCGAGCGGGTGTTCGCCCCCTGGGGCGACATGGATGCGGAGATGCGCAAGGCGGGCATCCCGCTGTACGCCCTGGAAAGCGGCGACCCGGTTTCTGAGTTCGACGTGCTGGGCTTCTCCGTGGGCTATGAGATGGCCTATCCGGCGGTGCTGAATATGCTGGATCTGGCCGGCATCCCTCTGCGGAGCGCTGACCGGCCCGATCTCACGCCCCTGGTGTTCGCCGGCGGCACCAGCTGCTGCAACCCGGAGCCCATGGCCCCGTTTTTCGATCTCATGGTTGTGGGCGAGGGTGAGGAGGTGGACTGCGAGCTGCTGGAGCTCTTCCGCCAGGCGCAAAAGGAGGGCTGGAGCAAGACGCGGTTTCTGGAGGCTGCGGCCCAGATTCAGGGCATCTACGTCCCTGCCTTCTATGAACCGGAATATAACGCGGACGGCACCATCCGGGACGTCCGAACGACCCATGGCGCTCCGGAGCGGGTGACCAAGCGGATCATCGAGGATCTGGACGCCTGTCCGTTCCCCACGCACCCCATCGTGCCCTCCACGGAGATCGTCCACGACCGCGTGAACGTGGAGCTCTTCCGTGGCTGCATCCGCGGCTGCCGCTTCTGCCAGGCAGGCTATGTCTATCGTCCCGTCCGACCCAGAAAGCCGGAGACCCTGATCCGGCAGGGCATCGAGGCGCTGAAAAGCACCGGGTATCAGGAGGCGACCCTCCTGAGTCTCTCCAGCAGCGACTATCGCCCGCTGTCGGAGCTCTGCGACGGCATGCTGGACTACTGTGAGCCCCGGAGCATCAGTCTGTCCCTGCCCAGCCTTCGGGCCGATAATTTCTCTATGGACATCATGAGCCGCCTGCAGAAGGTACGCAAGGGCGGCCTGACTTTCGCCCCCGAGGCCGGCACCCAGCGCCTACGGGACGCCATCAATAAGAACGTCACGGAAGAGGACCTTTTGAACTCCTGCCGCGTGGCCTTCGAGGGCGGCTGGAACGGCGTGAAGCTCTATTTTATGCTGGGCCTGCCCACGGAGACCGACGAGGACGTGCTGGGCATCGCGGAGCTGGCCAACCGGGTGCTTCACTGCTGGCGCCAGTACGCCAAGTTCAAAAACCGGGGCGTCCGCATCACGGTGTCCACCTCCTGCTTCGTGCCCAAGCCTCACAGCCCCTTCCAGTGGGAGGCTCAGGTGACCATGGCCGAGTACCAGCGAAAGGTGAACCTCCTGCGGGAGAACATCCGCGCCCGGAACGTCACCTACAACTGGCACGACCCGGACACCAGCTTCGTGGAGGCGGTGCTCTCCCGGGGCGACCGGCGCATCGCCGACGTGATTGAGCATGTCTGGCGCCATGGCGGCAATCTGGAGGCCTGGGGCGACTACTTCTCCTTTGAGCGCTGGATGAACGCGTTTCGGGACTGTGGCGTAGATCCCGATTTCTATGCCTGTCGGGAGCGCGGCGAAGACGAGCGTATGCCCTGGGAGGTCATCGACATGGGCGTCACCCGCCGCCACCTGCGTCACGAGCGGGACCAGGCCTACAAGGCCGTGCTCTCGCCGGACTGCCGGAAGCAGTGCACCGCCTGCGGGGCGCTGAAGCTCATGACGAAGGGAGGCTGCTGCGATGCCTGAAAAACTGAGAATGCGGTTTTCCAAGACCGGACGGGCCATCTGGCTGAGCCACCTGGACCTGATGCGCACCATGCAGCGCGCCTTTCTCCGGGCGGACTATCCGCTGAAGTATTCCGAGGGCTTTAACCCCCACGCCCAAATCTCTATTCTGCTGCCCCTGTCCGTGGGCGTCTCCAGCGTCTGCGAGCTTATGGACTTCCAGCTGCGGGAGGACGTGGACCTGGCGGCTCTGCCGGAGCGGCTCACCGCCGTGATGCCCGAGGGCATCGTCATCCATGAGGCCTATCCCATGGAGAATAAGGCCAAGTTCCTCAAATGGCTTCGGGTCACGGCACGGCTGGAGTACGATGATCGCCCGTTGGACGAAATGGCCGCCGCCCTGACGGAATTTTATGCCCGGGACAGCATCGTCATCACCCGGAAAACCAAACGCGGCGAGGGCCAGTCGGACATCGTTCCCGCCATCCAGACCCTGCAGGTCTCGGCAGGGGAGAGACAGGTCGATCTGGAGGCGGTGATCTCCGCCCAGGAGCCCACCTTGAACCCGGACCATCTGATCGCCGCTCTGCGGCAGCTGCAGCCGGAGCTGGCGCCGGATTTTGCCGCCTTTACCCGGCAGGAGGTCTACTTTGAAAATGGGGAAGTGTTCCGCTGAATGACCGCCGAGGAGCGAATTGAAATCTTTGAGAATCTGCCGGTGCCGCAAGCTGTGCGCCGGCAGATCATTCCTGCTGTCATCAGCCAGATGATCGCGCTGGTCTACCAGCTGGCGGACACCTACTTTGTCGGCCTGCTGAACGACCCGGTGCAGACCGCGGCGGTGACGGTGGCCTATCCCGCCTTTTTGATGCTGACGGCGCTCTCCAACCTCTTCGGCGTGGGCGGCGCCAGCGCCCTGTCCCGGTCTCTGGGCAAGCATGACCCGGACCGCGCCGGACAGATCAGCGCCGTATCCTTCTGGTTCGGCGTGCTCACGGCTTCGGTCTATGTCTGTCTGTTCGCGGCGCTTTCTGCGCCCATTTTGCGCCTTACCGGCGCCACGGATGCGACCCTTCCCGCTGCCCTGGGCTATACCCGCTGGGTGATTCTCATCGGCGGCGTTCCCACGGTGCTGAGCGTGCTGCTGGCCAATCTGGTCCGCGCCGAGGGAAGAGCCTCCAAAGCCTCCTTCGGCCTGTCTCTGGGCGGAATCCTGAACATCGTCCTGGACCCGCTGCTGATTCTTCCGAACTTTGCCGGCATGGGCGCTGCCGGCGCCGGACTTGCCACGGCGGCATCCAATTTTGTGAGCATGGGCTACTTTCTTCTGCTCCTGCTCCGGGACCGCTCCGGGACCGTTCTGCGTCTGGAACCGAAGCTCCTGCGGTACGTGAAGGAGCACTTAAAGCCCATTCTCACCATCGGCTTTCCCTCCGCCTTGCAGCTGGGCCTGACGGTGGTGGCGGTCTCGGCCCAGGCGAAGTTTGTGTCTCATTATCCCACCGAGGCGGTGGCGGCCCTGGGCATCACAAAAAAGATCGACCAGCTTCCGCTGTATTTCTCCATCGGCGTCTCCAGCGGCATTTTGCCGCTGCTGGCCTATACCCATTCCGCCGGGAATGAGGCCCGCCGCCGGGACGTGTTCCGCCTGGGTGTGGGCATTTCTGTAGGCTTTTCGGTGCTGTGTCTTCTGGTGTTCGAGGCTCTGGCGCCTCAGCTGGCGTCGCTTTTCATCAAGGACGAGGCCACAATTCAATATGCCGCCTCCTTCCTCCGCCGGATGGTGACGGCCATGCCCCTCATGAGCGTGTGCTATCCCATGATCATCCAGTTTCAGGCCATGGGCCGGGCGAAAGAGTCCTTGATCTGCTCCGTTCTGCGCAAGGGTGTGCTGGACATTCCGCTGCTGTTTCTCATGGACGCTCTTATCCCGCTTTACGGCCTCATGTGGGTGCAGCCCATGGTAGACGGGATCTCCATGGCGGCGGCGCTGGCGCTCTACAGACGTCTGAAAAAATAATAAAAAAAGTACTTGCATCCGCAGATACTTTATGGTAAACTATCATGGCCTGTGCAGAGCGTATCTGCACCATCACGGTGGTCCGCTGCCGAGGCTTGGCGAAGCCCTCCGGTAAGAACGCCGCAATAAAGGAAGGATTTCTTATGGATCTCATCAAAACCCTGACCGAGCAGTACATGAAGCCCGAGCTGCCGGCCATGCGCGTGGGCGACACCGTGCGTGTCCTCGTGCGCGTCAAGGAAGGCAACCGTGAGCGTACCCAGGCTTTCGAAGGCACCATCATCGCCAAGAAGCACGGCGGCATCAACGAGACGATCACCGTGCGCCGCATCTCCTACGGCGTTGGCTGCGAGAAGGTATTTCCCGTGCATTCTCCCACCATCGTTTCCGTGGATACGGTTCGCCGCGGCAAGGTTCGCAGAGCGAAGCTGTATTACCTGCGCGACCGCGTGGGCAAGAAGGCCAAGGTCAAGGAGCTTATCTGAGCGGTACCAACATGCGAAAAAAGAGGCGTCTCGCCTCTTTTTTCGCATTTTCAGACAAAAATCGGAATTTCCTGTTGCGATTTCGACGGTTTTTCGTGTATAATATTTCTATTCGAGTTTTTTGCAAATCGAGGTGCTTTTCATGGAGCAGGAACAGGTTCAGAACAGCCAGTCCAGCCGGGCGGAAATCTACGACTGGATCCAGTGCATTCTGGCCGCGCTCATCGTCTGCGTGCTGATTTTTGTATTCTTAGGGCGGATGGTGAACGTGGTGGGCAGCAGCATGTATCCCACGCTGGAGGAGAACGACAAGATCGTCATCTCCAACCTTTTCTATACGCCGAAGCAGGGTGACATCGTCGTCCTGCGCAAGGAGGCGTTCATGTCCGAGCCCATCGTCAAGCGCGTCATCGCCGTGGGCGGCCAGAAGATCGACATTGATTTCGACACCGGCATCGTCTACGTGGACAACGTGGCCCTGCAGGAGCAGTACGTCAACGAGCTGACCTATGAACGGGAGAACTTCGAGGGCCCGGTGACCGTGCCCGAGGGCAGCGTGTTCGTCATGGGCGATAACCGCAATGCCTCTACCGACAGCCGCTACGCCACCCTGGGCTGCGTGGACACCCGCTATATCATGGGCAGAGTTTACTGCACGGTCTTTCCCATCAAGAACATCGAGTGGAACGCGAGAAACCCCTTTTGAGCTATGGAACAGAACTTTGAAAAACTGAACATCCAGTGGTTTCCCGGCCACATGACCAAGGCCCAGCGGATGATCGAGGAGCAGATGCGTCAGGTGGACGCGGTCTGTGAGATTCTCGATGCCCGCATCCCCATGGCCAGCCGCAACCCGGATATCGATCGTCTGGCGGGGGACAAGCCCCGCATCGTGATCCTGAACCGATCCGATCTGGCGGACCCGAAGTGGACCGCCCAGTGGCGAAAGGCATTCCGGGCCAGAGGCATGTATGTGCTGGAGACCGACAGCCGCAGCGGCAAGGGCGTCAAGGGCTTTGCCGACGCCGTGCGCACGGTTCTGAAAGAGAAATTCGAGGCCTACGCCGCCAAAGGGCAGGTGGGCCGTCCCATGCGCGTCATGGTGCTGGGCATCCCCAATGTGGGCAAATCCACCTTCATCAACCAGGTGGCCCGGCGCAAGGCCGCCGTGGCCGGCGACCGTCCCGGCGTCACCCGGGGCAAGCAGTGGATCACCGTGGACAAGGGTCTGGAGCTTCTGGACACCCCGGGCATCCTCTGGCCCCGCTTCGACAGTCAGGAGGTGGGCGAGCTGCTGGCCATCACCGGCGCCATCAAGGCCGAGGTGCTGGACCGGGAGACCCTGGCCGCGAATTTCCTGCTGCGCCTGTCCAAAACCGCTCCCGAGGCAGTGCAGACGCGATATAAATTTACCCCCGACCCGGAAGAAGGCGGCTACGCCCTGCTGGAGCAGGCCGCGAAAAAGCGCGGCTTTCTGATCTCCGGCGGGGAATACGACACCGAGCGGATGGCCGCCGTGCTGCTGGACGAGTATCGCGCCGGCAAGCTGGGCCGCATCACGCTGGAGATTCCGGAGGAAGCAGAATGACCGCGCCGGATCTTTGGACATTGGAGAACGAACGCATCGCCGCCGGTTTTTCACCCCTCTGCGGTGTGGACGAGGCAGGCCGCGGCCCTCTGGCCGGACCGGTCTGTGCTGCGGCGGTGATTTTGCCCCAGGGCCTTGAGCTTCCGGGGCTGAACGACTCCAAAAAGCTCTCGGAAAAGCAGCGCGACGCGCTCTATGACGAGATCGTGGAGAAAGCGATCACCTACGGCGTTGCCTTTGCCACGGTGGAGGAGATCGAGGAACGGAACATTCTCGGCGCCACCTTCCTGGCCATGGGCCGGGCGGCGGAGCAGCTGAAGGTCGTTCCCGCTCTGGCGCTGGTGGACGGCAACCGGGACCCGGGACTTGCCATCCCCACGGAGACGGTGGTGAAGGGCGACGGCAAATGTGCCGACATTGCCGCGGCCTCCATCCTTGCCAAGGTCACCCGAGACCGCTATATGTATCAGATGGCGGAGCAATATCCCCAGTACGGCTTTGAAAAGCACAAGGGTTACGGCACCAAGGCCCACTACGCGGCCATTCGGGCGTTTGGCCCCAGCCCCATCCATCGGCCGTCGTTTTTGAAGAAGATGCACTGATATGAAGCTGTCCGATTCCAAAAAGCTGGCCGGCGACTATGGCGAGGAGCAGGCCGCGCTGTATCTGAAAAAGCACGGCTATCGTATCGTCGGCAGAAACTATAAGGTCCGCACCGGGGAGATCGACCTGATTGTCTCCAACCGGGAATACATCGTCTTTGTTGAGGTCAAAATGCGCAAAAACGACCATTTCGGCGAGGCGAAGGAGTTTGTGGGCGCCATGAAGCAGCAGCGCGTCCGCTCGGCGGCCATGCAGTGGCTGGCCCTGAACGAGACGGAGCTGCAGCCGCGCTTTGACGTGATTGAAATCTACGGCGATGTGGGGATGCCCTACCGAAAGCTGGACATCCGGCACATCGAAAATGCGTTTGAATGAGGCGAAGCATATGAATTATTACAGCACACGCAGCCTGACGGAAACCACCGCCGCCGGCGCCATTGCCCAGGGTCTTGCCCCGGACGGAGGTCTGTTCGTCCCCATGGAGATTCCGCAGCTGACTGCGGCGGATCTGGAAGCCCTTTGCAAGATGGATTACCGCCGGCGTGCCGTGAACGTCATGGGCCGCTATCTGCCGGAGTTCACCACCGGGGAGCTGGAGGCCTTTGCCCGGGCTGCCTATGGGGAGAACTTTGATGTGTCCGCCATCGCGCCGGTGCACGCGCTGGACGACAAGACGTCCTTCCTGGAGCTGTGGCACGGTCCCACCTGCGCCTTCAAGGACATGGCCCTGCAGATGCTGCCCCACCTGCTGACGGCTTCCCTGAAAAAGACCGGCGAGCAGCGTCAGGTCTGCATCCTCGTGGCTACCAGCGGCGACACCGGCAAGGCCGCCCTCCAGGGCTTTGCGGACGTGCCGGGCACGAAGATCATGGTCTTCTATCCCGACGGCGGCGTCTCCGATGTGCAGCGCCTCCAGATGGTGACCCAGCAGGGGGGCAACGTGGGCGTCTGCGCTGTGCAGGGCAACTTCGACGATGCCCAGACCGGCGTCAAGCAGATCTTCGGCAATGCCGATATTGCTTCTCAGCTCAGCGCCAAGGGCTGGTTCCTATCTTCGGCAAACTCCATCAACTGGGGCCGGCTTCTGCCGCAGATTGTGTATTATATCTCCGCCTACTGTGACGAGGTCAACGCCGGCCGAATCCGGATGGGGGAGAAGCTCAACTTCGTCGTTCCCACCGGCAACTTCGGCAACATCCTGGCCGGCTGGTACGCAAAGCAGATGGGCCTCCCGGTCAATCGCTTCGTCTGCGCCTCCAACGAGAACAACGTCCTGACGGATTTCATCCGCACGGGTACGTATAATAAAAACCGTCCCTTCCATGTGACGGCTTCGCCCTCCATGGACATTCTGGTGTCCAGCAATCTGGAGCGCCTGCTCTTCACCCTCAGCGGCAGCGCCCCGGAGACCGACGGCTATATGAAGTCTCTGCGGGAAGCCGGGCAGTACACCGTCAGCCGGGACCTGCTGGGCAAGCTCCAGAGCGAGTTCTCCTGCGGCTTCTGCGACGACGGCCGCACCCGTGCAGCCATCGGCCGCGTCTGGGAGCAGCGCCGCTATCTGATGGATACCCACACCGCCGTGGCCTATCAGGTGCTCTGCGACTATCGGAAGGAGACCGGAGACGAGACTCCCGCCGTGGTGGTCTCCACCGCCAGCCCCTTCAAGTTCTGCGATCACGTCCTCACGGCTATCGGCGGCAACGCCGACGCTCCGGGCGTGCAGCTCATCGAACGGCTCAGCGAAGCCTCCGGCATTCCCGCGCCGGAACCTTTAGCAGGCCTCGCGGAGCGAGAAGTGCGCTTCGGCGGCAGCGTCGAAAAGACGGCCATGCCCAAAGTGGTATTGGATTTCCTGAAATAAAAAAAGGCGGCTGATGCCGCCTTTTTTAGAATTTTGC
>CAMHRJ010000038.1 GCA_946187475.1 uncultured Clostridia bacterium
CTGCAAAGCGGAGCGCGTCGGGGAATTCAAAGCCGAGATGGCCCGGCTCAAGGCAGCCTATGCCTCCCAGCTGGAGGTGCTCTGCGGCGTGGAGTATGATCTCCTGTCCGACCGGGCATACCTCCAGGGCTTTGACTATGTGATCGCCTCCGTCCACGGAATCCCCATGGACGGCGGACTCTGGGCTTTCGACGATACCCGGGCCCGTTCCCAGCGAATGATCATCCTGGGCTTCGACGGTGACGCCGACGCCTGCGCCGAGGCGTATTTCTCCCGGGTGCAGACCATTGCGGACCTTCCCGAGGCGGACGTTGTGGGCCACTTCGACCTGCTGACCAAGTTCGACGAGCCGGAGCCGCTGTTTGACGTTGCCAGCCCCCGGTACCGCCGCGCGGCGCTGACCGCCATGGAGACGCTGGTGCGCGCCGGGAAGATCTTCGAGCTGAACACCGGTGCCGTCAGCCGGGGCTGCCGCACGGAGTTTTATCCCTCCAATGCCCTGCTGCGGGCGCTGCATGACCTGGGCGGCAAGCTCACCATCACCGCCGACAGCCACGCCGTGGACACCGTGACCTTCGGCTATGCCCAGGCGGAGCAGGCGGCCAAAGCCGCCGGCTTCACGGAGCTCTGGCAACTCCGAAACGGCAAGTTCGAGCCGACGGAACTCATATAAAAGGAAAAACCGCACCGAAAAAACTCGGTGCGGTTTTATTCTGCGATCTCGCGGTACATGGCCGCGGCGGCGTCTTTTTTCACGTTGTCCTCCACGGCCACGACTTCCACCTTCAGCTTACGCTGACCCAAGGTGATCTCGATCAGGTCCCCGACCTTCACGTCGTAGGACGCCTTGGCCGGGCGGCTGTTGACGGTGACGTGGCCGCCGTCACAGGCCTCGTTTGCGATGGTGCGCCGTTTGATGAGCCGCGAGACCTTCAGATATTTGTCCAGTCGCATGATGCCCTCCTGCTTCTATGAAAAAGCCGCCTCGGGAATCCCCGAAGCGGCCTATCAAAATCAGCTTACTTCGCGACGGTGTCCTTCAGAGCCTTGCCGGCCTTGAACACGGGAACGCGGGAAGCGGGGATCTCAACTTCTTCCTTGGTGCGGGGATTGCGGCCCATGCGAGCGGGACGATCCTTCACATCAAAAGCGCCGAAGCCAACCAGAGAGACCTTCTCACCGGCCTCAAGAGCCTCGGTGATGGCGGCAAAGGTGGCGTTGACGGCCTTTTCGCTGTCCTTCTTGGAGAGACCGGCGCTCTCAGCGACGGCGGCAATCAGTTCTGCCTTATTCATGATAGTTTCCTCCTGTTTTCTTATTGTACATAATTATTGAAATTTGCATTTCTGCAAAGATCATACCACAAAACTATGACGGAATCATGAATGCTCATGATCTTTTATCGTCTGATACAGCACCAGCATCTCGTCCAGGGAGCAGTCCTCCAGACGCCTGCCGGCGGCCAGTACGGCCGATTCCACACCGGCGAACCGGCGGATGAATTTTTCGCAGCTGCGGCGGATGGCCTTTTCAGGGTCGATGCCGCAAAAGCGGCCCACCTTGACCGCGGCGAAGAGCAGGTTGCCCAACTCCTCCTCCATGGCGTCGGCGTCTCCGGCGTCGATGGCGGCGCGCAGCTCCGCGGTCTCCTCCGGAAGCTTCGCAAAGGCGGTATCCACGTCCGGCCAGTCGTAACCGACTTTCGCCGCCTTGCTCTGGAGCTTTTCTGCCTGCCAGAGTCCCGGCAGCGCCCTGGAGACGCTCTCCATACTCTCGGCCACGGTGGTCTGGCCACGCTCCCGGCGCTTCTCGGCCTCCCAGTCCTGACCGGCGGCCCGCTGCTCCGGCGTGCCGAAGACATGGGGATGGCGGCGCACCAGCTTCTGGCAGGCGTCGTTGGCCACGTCGTCAATGTCGAAGTGCCCGGCCTGGCGCTCGATGTCGGTGTGGAACAGCACCTGCATCAGCACGTCGCCCAGCTCCTCGCGCATGTGGCCCAGATCGCCCTGGTCCAGCGCCTCGACGGCCTCGTAGGCTTCCTCCAGAAAATTCCGGCGGATGCTCTCATGGGTCTGTACCCGATCCCACGGACACCCCTTATCAGAACGAAGGAACGCGATGAGCCGGACAAAGTCCTCCAGCCTATAGCGTTCTTTGCTAACAAAACTTAACATATTTTACGCTCCAGTGCAAGCCTTTTTTGGAAATAAACCGTTGAAAATCAACCTTTTCGGCGTTTTGCCACAGATTCATCACCGAATTTTCAGCCATTTGGCGATTTTTTCTCCGTAGGGGGCCAAACGCAGGTCCTCGGCGGTCACGGCGCGGGTGCGAACGGCGGCAAAAATGTACACCAGAACCGCGAGCAGAACCGCGCCCAGCATGGCGGCGGCAGTGCTCTTCCAGCTGCTTCCCAGCAGGGCGGAGAGCCCCTTCCAGGCGGCGAGGGCCGCCGCGCCCATGATCAGCGCGCTCACCGCCGGACGAACCAGGCAGCGCAGCACGCCCACGGGCTCCTTCAGCTTCCGGCGCAGGAACACCACGTTCATGACGCACATGACGATGTAACAGCAGAGGGTGCCCACCGGTGCGCCGTAGATGCCCACGTCGGGGTTTCCCACCAGAACCCAGTTCACCGCGATCTTCACCAGTCCGGCGGCCACCATGGACCAGACGGGCCAGAGCTCGTTGCGGGTGGCCTGGAGCAGGGCGGTGGTCATCTGGGCCAGACAGACGAAGATGGCGGCCACACCCAGAATCAGCAGCAGCCCCGGGCCGGCGGCGTTGCCGGTGGGGTAGAGGGTGTGCATGATCGGACCGGAGAGCACCGCAAGGCCGATGCCCATGGGGAAAAACAGCAGGGCCGCTACCCGCAGGCTGGAGGCGGCCACGGCGCTGGCCTCCTTGTCCTGCCGCTGCACCACCAGAGCCGTGATGGCGGGGATGATGCTGATGGTGAAGGGCACGATGAAGGCCGCAGGCAGGTTATACAGCGTCTGGGCCTTGCCGTAGATGCCGTAGAGATTTTTCGCGTCCAGATAGCTGAAGCCCGCGGCGGTCTGCAGCCGGTTCAAAACCAGCTTCGCGTCGA
Source organism: uncultured Clostridia bacterium (assembly GCA_946187475.1). Classification (GTDB taxonomy): domain Bacteria; phylum Bacillota; class Clostridia; order Oscillospirales; family Oscillospiraceae; genus CAG-103. The sequence goes on from CAMHRJ010000038.1 coordinate 3,092, forward strand.
TGAGGTTGATGAGGCTCAGCACGCAGCTGCCCAGTGTGATGGGGATGCCGATGCGCAGCAGGGTCTTCACGATCTGACCGGCCTTGTCCGGCACGTCGGGGTCAGCCACCACCTTGTCCGGGTAGTGGCGGCGCTTATAGACGATCATATAGACCAGCGCCGCGAGACCGCCTGCGGTGACGCCGAAGATGGCGCCGCCGGAGGCCACGGGCAGACTTTTGCCGATGCGCACCAGATACCAGGCCAGCACCAGACCCACCACGGTCTTCACCAGCACCTCCACCACCTGAGACACGGTGGTGGGCGTCATGTTGCTCTGGCCCTGGGCAAAGCCCTTGTAGGCCGCGGTGATGCAGACCATGAACATGGCCGGGCTGATGGCCAGGATGCTCTGGGCCGCCTCCACCTCGTCCATCATGGAGGCCAGCTCCGTGGGGAAAAGGTACATGATGAGACTGGAGATGAGCCCGATCACGGCGAACACGCCCAGGGACACCTGGAAGGTGCGCCCCAGCTGCATGGGCCGGTTCAGCGTCTCCGCCTCGCTGATCATCCGGGACAGGGCCACAGGCAGGCCGGCGGTGGAGAGCGTCAGAAAGACATTATAGATATTATACGCCACCATGAAGTGGGCGTAACCCTCATCCCCGAGAATATTTCCCAGCGGGATTTTGTAGATCGCGCCGAGGATCTTCGTGATGATGACGCCGACGGTCAGAATGGCGGCGCCGTGGAGATAGTTCTGCTTGCTCTGCTGCAAAGGGAGAGCCTCCTTTTTGAGAGTGAAGAGTGGAGAGTGGAGTGTGGAGTTGGTAGGGGCGATTCACGAATCGCCCGTTGCAGAATCATGCTGCGCATGTCATTTGTGCGTGTAGGGGCGGGGCTTGCCCCGCCCGGTTTTACTCAATTACAGCCTACTTTACACCACAAAGCATAAAAAAGCAAGCAGGGCGCAAAAGTTGACACAAACTGCTTCCGCCCTTATAATGAGGGCAACGAAAACCTGCGGCAAAGGAGGCGGTACCCATGGCGCAGACAACAACACTTCCCGGCGCGGAAACCCTGCAGGAAATGCTGGCAGAGGACGACGGGCGGCTGTTTTCTCCGACAGAGCCGGAGCTGTTTCTCAACCGCGAGCTCAGCTGGATGCAGTTCAATCGCCGGGTGCTGCTGGAGAGCGCCGACGAGACCCTCCCCGCCTGGGAGCGGCTGCGGTTTCTGGCCATTTACGGCTCCAATCTGGATGAGTTCTACCGGGTGCGCGTGGGCGGTCTCGCCCTGCGCCAGACCCTGCATCCCAAGCGGGGCGACAAGCTCACGGGCATGACGCCCAAGGAGCAGCTTCGGGCCATCGCACAGGAGACGGCAGAGCAGATTCCGCTGCTGGAGCAGCAGTATGCGGCGGTGCGAGAGGCGCTTCTGGCGCAGAACATCGAGCTTCTGGACCCCGCCCGGCTGACCGACGGGGACAAAACCATCCTGCAGGCCCAGTTCCAGGCCCTGCAGAACATGCTGGAGCCCCAGATCGTCAAGCGGGGCAAGCCCCTGCCCTTCCTGCGGAACAAAGAAGTCTATGCCCTGGTGCTGCTGGGCCACGGCAAGGACCGGGCGGTGGGCCTGGTGCCGACCATGCACCTGCCGAAGTTTGTGTCCTTCACCGCCGACGGCAGAACCAAGCTCCTGCCCACGGCGGAGCTGGTGGGCTGCTTTGCCGCGACCCTGTTCCCGGAGCGCAATCCCGAGGAGACGGCCCTCCTGCGGGTGACCCGCAGCGCGGAGATCAGTGCCGATGACCTGATGGACGACCCGGACGCGGACTTCCGCGCGGTCATGGAACGGCTGCTCCAGCAGCGCCGGAGTCTGGAGCCGGTGCGGGCGCAGCTTTCCGCCGGCGCCTCCGACCGGATGGCGGAGCTGGTGCGCTCCAATCTGAAGATTCCAAAAAACCGCATCCACCGCACCTCCGTGCCGCTGGATCTGGACTATGTGGGCAAGGTGGGCACAGACCTGGTGCCCCAGTCCCTGCGGATGCAGCTGCCGAAGCCGGAGAAGGTCTCCCAGCTGAAAAAGGGCGACTATTTTGACTATCTGGCCGAACACGATCTGCTGATCTCTCTGCCCCACCAGCGCATCGACCCTCTGGTGGATCTGCTCTATGAGGCGGCGGACGCAGAGGACGTGGAGGCGGTCTATATCACCCTCTACCGTATGGCGGGCAGCAGCCGCATCGCCGCGGCACTGGCCTACGCCGCCCGGCAGGGCAAGCGCGTCACCTGTGTCATGGAGCTGCGCGCCCGCTTTGATGAGCAGAACAACATCGACTATTCCCGCCTGCTGGAAAATGCCGGCTGCCAGATTCGATACGGCCTGCCGGACTACAAGGTCCACGCCAAGCTCTGTATGATCGAGCGGCAGACCGACGCCGGAACAGTCTATTATACGCAGGTGGGCACCGGAAATTACAACGAGTCCACCGCCGAGGCGTACACCGATCTCATGCTGCTCACCGCCGACCCGGCGGTGGGTGCGGACGCAAAGCAGATCTTCCGGGCGCTGCTGGCGGGCGAGCCGCCCACGGGCACCACGGCCATCCGCACCTCGCCTCTGGACTTCCGTCCCTGGCTGGTGGAGCAGATCGACGCCCAGGCAGCCCTGGGCACGGCGGGCCGGATTTTGATTCAGGTCAACTCCATGAACGACCCGGAGGTCATGAACGCACTGGTCCGGGCCTCCAGAGCCGGAACGGAGGTGCGCCTCTTTGTTCGCGGCATCTGCTGCCTGCGTCCCGGGATTCCCGGCGAGACGGACCACATCGAAATCCGCAGCATCATCGGCCGCTATCTGGAGCACGAGCGCATCTTCGTCTTTGGTCGGGGCGGCGACGCGAAGCTCTACTTCGGCTCCGGCGACCTGCTGGAACGCAACACCACCCGCCGGGTGGAGACCTTCGTGGCCGTGCGCAGTCCCGAGGTCTGCGAGCAGCTGCTGGCCATTCTGGAGTTCATGCGCCTGGACAACCGCAAAGCCTGGGTCATGCAGCCGGACGGCACCTATGTGCGTCCGGAGCCCATGGGCGGCTTCATCAGCCAGGCGGCGCTCCACGACTATTTCGCCAAGCGCACCATTGACCGCCCGGCGCCGGAACCGGATGCGGAGATCGTCCCCCTGCGGCAGGCAGCCGAGCCGGTGCAGGAGACTGCCCGGGTCCGCACCGTTGTGACCGAGGCGCAGGAGGAGCTGACCTGGTGGCAGCGCATCAAGGCCTGGTTCAAAAGAGCTTTCGGATAAAAAACAGGAAAACCCCGTGCCTGCGCACGGGGTTTTAAATTGGAGTTTAGCGGTGGCACAGAAATAGAATTTGTAGGGGAGGGGCTTGCCCCTCCCGCCGAACAAATGCCTGCGTACACGGGCGGGGACACGATGACGGACGAAAATCTAAGCAAACAAGTTTGCAAGATTTTCAGTCAGCCCCGCCCCTACGAGCACGATTGAGGTGCGGCGTAAATCCATCTCCCTGACAAGCTCCAATTTATACAGCCTTACAAAAAAGAAACCGTCTCGAGTGAGACGGTTTCTTTTGATGCAAGCAATAATTACTTGAGCTCGATGGTGGCGCCAGCGGCTTCGAGCTTGGCCTTGATCTCCTCGGCCTCGTCCTTGGAAGCCTGCTCCTTGATGACGGCGGGCAGACCCTCGACCTTCGCCTTGGCCTCGGCCAGGCCCAGACCGGTGATGCCGCGGACTTCCTTGATGACGTTGATCTTCTTGTCGCCGAAGCTGGTCATGACAACGTCAAACTCGGTCTTCTCTTCAGCAGCAGCAGCCTCGCCGCCAGCGGCGGGGGCAGCAGCGACGGCGGCAGCGGCGGAAACGCCGAAGACGTCCTCGATCTCGTGAACGAGCTCTGCGAGCTCCATAACGGTAAGCGCTTTGATCTCCTCGATCATAGCAGTGACTTTTTCGCTAGCCATGTTGGGAATCCTCCTAAATAATATTTTTGTGTAGTGTGCAGCGCCTTACTCGGCTGCGGGAGCGGCTTCCTCGGCGGGAGCCTCTTCAGCGGCGGTCTCGATGGAGCCGCCCTTCTGCTCCAGAATCTGGCCAAGCACGACGGCGAGGCTGGTGATGGGAGCGAGCATGGTGCCCAGCACCTGAGAGTACAGCGCATCCTTGCTGGGGATGGCGGCGACCTGTGCGATCTCGGCCTCGGTGAGGACCTTGCCCTCCAGGAAGGCGCCCTTGATCTCGAACTTGTCGTTCATCTTCTTGGCGGCCTCGCTGATCAGACGGATCGGGAGGATGGGATCGCTGGAGCTGGTGGCGAGAGACGTGGTGCCGTTCAGGATGTCATCCAGGGCGCCCAGACCGGTCTCATCCAGAGCGCGGCGAACGAGCGTATTCTTCACGACGGTGTAGTCAATCTCGTTCTGACGCAGATCTCTGCGGAGAGCCGTGTCCTCGGCGACGCTGATGCCCTTGTAATCGACGAAAACGCCGCCGGTAGCGCCGTTCAGACGCTCGACCAGCGCAGCGACGATGGCCTGTTTCTCGCTCAGGACTTTTGCGTTCGGCATTGTGGTGTTTCACCTCCGGAAATATAGGATCACACGCTCGAAAAAACCCTCGAAGCAAACTGCTCCGAGGGCAAAGAATCATCATAAACTGATGCATCCTCGGCAGGATTTACCGCTTTCGCGACCTGCTGTCTTTGGAGCGCCAGAACAATATAGCAGAAAATCCAAGGGATGTCAACCCTTTTTTTGAATTTTCACAGGTTTCCCGTGCCGTACATCAGCGCCGTCAGGGCTACCACGGGCGCGGTCTCGCACCGGAGGATGCGCGGACCCATGGCGCAGATGCTCAGACCCACCTGCCGGGCCAGCTCTGCCTCGAAGGGCTCAAAGCCGCCCTCGGGCCCGGTGATGATGGCGGCGGTGGCGGCGTCGGGCTTTTGCTCGATGGCCTCCCGGATGGAGACCCGGTCGCCGGTCTCATAGAGAAACAGACCCAGATCGCAGTGGACGGCCTTGTTCAGCACCTCGCCGTAATCTTCCAGATAATAGACGTGAGGAATCACGCCCCGGCCGGACTGCTTGGCGGCCTCCTCCGCGATGCGGCGCCAGCGCTCCAGCTTCTTTTCGATGTTGTTGGGCTTTGCGACGCAGCGGGTGCACTGGAAGAAAATGATGTCCGCCGCGCCGGCCTCGGTGCACTTCTGCACCAGATAGTCCGCCCGCTCGCCCTTGGGCAGACCCGCCAGCACCGTGGTGCGGACGCTGGGCTCCGCAGCCGAGGGCTCCGTGCGGTGTATCTCCACCTCGCTCTCGTTCTCGTCCACCCGGACGATGCTGCCGATGTAGTCCATGCCGTCACCGTCGCAGAGGGTGACCTCCTCGCCGGGGCGCAGCCGCAGCACGCGGATGTGCTCGGCATCCCGGCCCCGGATGATGGCCCGGCCGCCGGCCAGGTTCGTGGCTGCCATGAAAAATCTTGCCATGTCAATCTCCTTTTTCGTAGGTTCCGAGAACGAATTCGATCTCCGTCTCCAGCTGCTCCACGCCCTCCAGCTTTGCCCGGTCCCGGGCGGAGGTGTGGAAGTAATAGGGCGTCATGCGAAAGACCGCCTCGATGTCCGCCGGGGTCTCCAGCGTGATGCGCGCCGTGACCTTCTCCCGCCGAACCAGACGCAGGGAAGTGGTCTCCGGCAGCTGCTCGTCATTGAGATAGGGCGTGTCATACAGCAGCGCCTTCAGCCCGAACAGATGCCGCGCCCCGGGCACCACCGTGATGAGCTGCCCGCCGGGCCGGAGCACCCGGGCGAATTCCGGCTCGTGAAAGGGGGCAAAGAGGTGCGCGGCATAGTCCATGGAGCCGCTTTGCACCGGGATCGCCGCCATGTTCGCCACGAAGTAGGTGCCGTGGCCCCGTTTGGCCGCCAGACGTACCATCTCCCGGGAGAGATCGAAGCCGTAGACCGTCAGATTCGGGTTTTCGCCCAGGGCGGCGGTGTAATATCCCTCGCCGCAGCAGATGTCCAGAAGCGAACCTTGTGCATCCGCGAATTTCGCCGTCAGGGCGTCCCGCAGGGGCGCAAAGTAGCCCCGATTCAGAAAATCCCGCCGGGACCGGGCGGAGTGCTTGTCATCGCCCATGGCGTCACCGGGTTTGGAGGTGCGCAGAAGGTTTACATAACCCTCTTTCGCCTGGTCGAAGGCGTGCCCGCTCTCGCAGCGATACACCCGCTCAAAGCGCGTCAGCATATGGCCGCAGACAGGACAGATCAGCATAGGTTCACCTCCGGGAAGACGATGTCAAGTTGGAATTTGGCGGTGGATGGATTTACGCCGCACCTCAATCGTGCTCGTAGGGGCGGGGCTTGCCCCGCCCGCGTACACAGGCATTTGTCTGGCGGGAGGGGCAAGCCCCTCCCCTACACGCTCTTTTAAAGCCGGGGCGTAGGGGACGGCGTCCTCGACGTCCCGTTTTCCCATATCTCACAGCGGGCTGTCGGGGACGCCAGCCCCTACAGATTCTATTTTGGTGCCACCGATAAATTTCAATTTGTTTTTCTCAGCATAGCACATTGACCAGGGAAAAACAAGAATCCTATTTTCAAATCCGGGAAATCGTGCTATACTGTTTTATTATCAAACAGCAAAGGAGCGGTGGCCATGGAACGGACACGGATGGAGCTTCTGCCGGGGGTGTGGCTCACGGCGGTGCGGGACCGGGAACGGCCCCACAGCTGTCTGCCCAGCTGGATCGGGAGACTGCGGGGCTGAACGCCCTGCTGCCGGATGTGCTGCTCTGCGGCAGCGCCCAGCATCCCGGCCCGGAGCAGGTGCGCGCGGCCTTTCAGGCTCTGGGCGGTGCGGTGCAGCCTCTGGTGCGCAAGTACGGCGAGATTCAGGCCGTGGGTCTCTCCGCCACGGCGGACAATGACCCCTCCCGGCTGGAGACCTTCGCCCAGACCTTTGCCAATCTGCTGCTGACGCCGGACACCAGCTTCGGCCAGATGCAGAAGACCTCGGTGGAGCATGCCCTCGCCCTGCGGGAGGAACGGGAAGAGACCGACCCCTTTGCCGAGCTCATCGGCCATCTCTGCGGCTTTGAGGACTTCGCCCTTTCACCCTGGGGAGAGGACCCGGAGGCCGGGCCGAATTTCTACCAGAAGCTGACGAAGCATTACCGGGCCTGGCTGTCCGCCTCCCCGGTGGAGCTCTACTACTGCGGAGCTGCCCCGGCGAAAGAGGTGGCCAGAGTGCTCACCGACGCTTTCATGGCCATCCCCCGCGGCGAGCTGGACGAGGAACTGGGCACGGATGTGCGCATGAACGCCATCGACGCCGAACCCCGGGTGCTGGATGCGTCGGACGAGAGCGGTGCCCACTGGTTTTCCGCCGGCTGGAGGCTGGGTGACGCCATGGAGGACCCGGACCCCGCCGTGCTGGAGGCGGTGGCCGCCGTCATCCGCTATCTGGCCCGGCAGCTGGAGCCGGAGGTGCGGCTGGACCTGCACAAGGGCCTGCTGATGCTCCGGTGTGAGACCGCCCCCGGCGAGGCGGAGCTGCAGCTGGACCTGATGAAAAACTTCACGGACATCGTCCGCACCGGCGGTTTTTCTCCCGCCGCGCTGGACATGGGCAAGCAGGCGCGCATCCGCGATCTGCTGGATCTTCCGGCAGATGACGCCGTGCTGGAGGACTTCTGGCTGAGCCAGACCCTGCTGGGGCTGGACTGGGCCCCGGATGAGTTCGCCGCCTTCTTGGAGGAGGTCTCGCCCGCCGAGACGGTGCAGGCCGCCGCGGGTCTGGAGCTGGACGCCGTTTTGATCAACTGATACTTTTTCTCTGGAGGAGAACCACTATGCAAACAGTACTGCGGGAGGCGGTCATCAGCTTCCCCATGTTCGGAATCACCATGAATCCGCCCTCATCTTTCATCCTCTTCGGCCGGGAGTTCTATCTCTACGGCGCGGTGGTGGCACTGGGCTTCCTGCTGGGCATTCTCTACTGCGCCAGCCGGACGGAGGACCTGGTGGGCATCACCAAGGACGAGATGTATGACTTCGTCCTCTGGCTGATTCCCACGGCCATCATCGGCGCCCGGCTGTATTACGTGCTGTTCCGGCTGAACGAATACACCAGCTTCGGGGACATCTTCAAGATCTGGGAGGGCGGTCTCGCCATCTACGGCGGCGTCATCGCCGGGGCGATTTTGGTGTACTTCTGGTGCCGGAAACGGAAGATTCCCTTCGGCGCACTGGGCGATCTGTCTGTCTTCGGCCTGCTCATCGGCCAGACCATCGGCCGCTGGGGCAACTTCCTGAACCGGGAGGCCTTCGGCCGGGAGACGGAGGTCTTCTGCCGCATGGGTCTGACCCTGCCGGGGAAGAACCCCATCTACGTCCATCCCACGTTCCTGTATGAGAGCCTCTGGAACTGCCTGGGCTTTCTGATGCTGCATTTCTATTTCAAGAAGCACAAGCGGAAGTTCGACGGCCAGATCACCCTGCTCTACATCGCCTGGTACGGCTTGGGCAGAGCCATGATCGAGGGCCTGCGCACGGACAGCCTCTATCTGGGCGCCACGGGCATCCGGGTCAGCCAGCTGCTGGCGGCGGTGAGCTGCGTGGCGGCCCTGGGCGCGCTCTTCGTGTTCAACTTCCGGCGGAACCCGCCCCTCTATGTGGATCAGGTACAGGCGAAAAAAGCCGCTGCCCAGGCGGAAGCGGAAAAGCCCGA
>CAMHRJ010000039.1 GCA_946187475.1 uncultured Clostridia bacterium
GTTATACTTGCCGCCGTTGATGATGTGGGCGTCCTCATCCATGATGAGAATCTGCTCCAGATTGTGGCGCAGGCCCACCTCGTAGTCGTTGGGGTCGTGGCAGGGCGTCATCTTCACGGCGCCGGTGCCGAAGCCCAGCTCCACGTAGTCGTCCGCCACGATGGGCAGCTTCCGGCCCACCAGCGGCAGGATGGCGTTCTTGCCCACCAGGTGCTGATAGCGCTCATCCTCCGGGTGAACGGCCACGCCGGAGTCGCCCAGCATGGTCTCCGGGCGGGTAGTGGCGATGATGAACTCCTCGTCGCTGTCCTCGATGGGATAGCGGATATGCCAGAAGTGGCCGGGCATGTCCTTATATTCCACCTCCGCGTCGGACAGCGCCGTGCGGCAGTGGGGGCACCAGTTGATGATGCGGTTGCCCTTGTAGATCAGGCCCTTTTCGTAGAGCTCGCAGAAGGTCTCGCGGACGGCCTTGGAGCAGCCGTCGTCCATGGTGAAGCGGCTGCGGGACCAGTCACAGCTGGCGCCCAGGGTCTTCTGCTGCTGGACGATGCGGTCGCCGTATTTGTTCTTCCAGTCCCAGACCCGATCCAGGAACTTCTCGCGGCCCAGATCGTAGCGGGTGAGATGCTCCGTGTTGCGCAGGTGCTCCTCCACCTTGATCTGGGTGGCGATGCCCGCGTGGTCATAGCCCGGCAGCCACAGAGCCGAGTAGCCCTGCATGCGCTTATAGCGGGTCAGAACGTCCTGGAGCGTGGCGTCCAGCGCGTGGCCCATGTGGAGCTGGCCGGTGACGTTCGGAGGCGGCATGGAAATGCAGAAGGGCTCCTTGTCGGCGTCCACCTCGGGACGGAAATAGCCGCCGCGCTCCCACATCTCGTAGATCTTCGATTCCACCTGTTTGGGATCATACACTTTCGGTAATTCTTTCATACTCAACGCTCCTTATGGTTCTTATCAGAAGGGGTCTGCACCGGCAGACCGCATTGTTCACTGAGAAATGCTGTAAATTCGCTGGGGTCACCCTCCAGGAAGCCCCGCACCGGCAGGGGCAGCACCAGACTCTTGTCCAGATAGAGGTAGTAGCAGTCCCGCCAGAAGTAAATGCTCTCGACGGCGCCGAAGCTGTAGCGGGATTCGGCCTGATCTGCTGTGGTGCACAGGCCGGAGGCGTCGATCACCGTCTCCTGACGTTTCTTGAACTTCGGGTTGGTCTTACGCATCTGCAGGGCGGTGATCCGTCTGCGAAAGGCGAAGAACACCAGAGCGAACACGCCCACGACCAGGGCCAGAATGCCATATCCGCTCAAGCCGCCCTCCAGCCAGAACATGACCGCGGCGTCCAGGAGCATCAGGATTCCGACCACCAGCAAAACCAGGTTCAGGCCCTTGCTGACCTTCACCGACGCGCCCTTGCCCACCTTGGCGTGGAGGGCGACGACGTCCTCATAGTCCTTCAGTTCCGGTTCAAATACAATCCGGTATCGTTTCTCTTCCATCTCTCTCCTCCAATAAAAAAATCGCCCTGAAACGCACAGTTTCAGGACGATGTAAAATCGCGGTACCACCTGAATTCCACATCGAAAGATGTGACACTCGTGACTCTGTAACGGGAGTTCCCGGCGGCCTTACTGCTGCTTTCAGGCGCGCTGCTCCGGGGCGACCTTCATCTCCGGCATCCCAAAGGCTCGCACCGACCGCCTTCTCTCTGCGTTCCGCCGGGGATTACTCCTCCCCTTCTTCGCATTGTTCTTATTTATTATATGCGCTTTTAAAATAGCTGTCAAGTGTGCATTCTGACAGCAGAATGCCGAAGTTACTTCAACATTTTGTTGCATTTGTTGACAGTTGGCCCGGGTGCATGTATAATTGTGAACACAAAATGAACGAAAGGGCGTGAACCCATGACAATTCCCATTTTGCTGACCATTTGCTGCGTGGTCATCGACCAGATCTTCCTGGTTCAGATGGAGCGCAAACGCTTTGGGCAGGCCACCTGCTGGAAAGGGCTGGCCAGTCTGTGCTTCCTTGCCGTGGCCTTTTTCATGACCTTCCTCGCCACCGCCTCGAACCCGCTCCACACCAAGATCTTCATCGGCCTGGCTCTGGGTCTGGTGGGCGACGTTCTGCTGGCGCTGTGCTATGTCTGGCCGGAGAAGCACGATCTCTGCTTCGTCATCGGCGCGGTCTTCTTCGCCGTGGGCCATGTGTTCTATCTCATGGCGCTGTATGCCCTGGGCGCCAAGGTGCTGGTGGCCCTCCCCTTCTGGCTGGTGGGCGTGGGACTCACGGCTTGGTGGGCCTTTGCGAAGAAGGTGGACGCCGGCTCCATGTTCATCCCCGGCGGGATCTACATCGGACTGGTGCTGGCCATGGGTGCCTCGGCCTGCAGTCTGTTTGTGCGGCAGCCCGGCATTGGCTCCGGCCTCTTTGCCCTGGGCGGTGTGCTCTTCTGCGTCAGCGACGCCATTCTCGCCACCCACAAGATGGGCAGCGCCAAGGCGCCGATCTACAACCGTCTGGTGCACTACACCTACTACGCAGCACAGCTGATGATCGCCTGGAGCATCCTGTGGCTGTAATTGATGCGGCAGAAAAACCGCCTCCATTCGGAGGCGGTTTTCTTTATTTGTTGGACAGGCGGTCGATCAAAATCATGATGACGCCCAGGGCCATGGGCAGAATGTAGCCGATCAGCGCCGGCGTGGAGTCCGTCAGGTGGTGGGTGGTGGCCCCGACGATAAAGCCGATGGCGCCGATGATGATGAGAAAAATGCCGAGAAAGATTTGTCGATTCATAATGCAGCCTCCTCTTTACTGCAGGGGTTCCACGGTTTCCAGCGCGTCGCCGCAGGCGTCGATGACGTCTTTGCCGCCGATGACGCAGACCGCGGAGCTGGCGCAGAGCGCGTCCAGGGTGTGGCTGAACGCCACCAGCTGTTCCCGGGTGGTGTGGAGAATCTCGCGGCGCTCCCGGATGCGGTCGTCGTTGGTGCGGCCGCTGAAATAGAACACGCCGCCGCGGATGCCCGCCTGGGCCGGGGTCACGATGGGGTCGTTGGCGGCCATGCTGCTGATGATGAAGCCGTCCAGCGGCTCGCCGCTGTCGCAGAATTCCCGCAGGGCCGCGCCCGCGCCGTCAAAGCTCAGCAGTGAGCGGGAGGGGCTGGGGTCGCGGTACGTGGTAAGTCTGGCGTCGCCGTCCACCCGCAGGGAGAGGCTGGTGCCGTAAGCGCCGCCCACCACGCGAATGTCGTTCCAGAGATAGCCGTAGGTGAGAATCTGCGCCGCCACCCGGGCAGCGCCGCTGTAGCGGGAACCCAGATTCAGCAGATTGGCCGTGCGGGCAGCGAAGCCCACCTCCGCCGGGATGATGAAGCCCTCCCGGCGCACCGGCATGACGGAATAGCTGCGCTTCTCCCCCATGGGCGCGTCGGAGAAAATGCCGATGATCTCTTTGGCCCAGGAGGCGTCCATCTCGCCGGTGATGCTGACGGTGAGGCGATTTCTGGAGAAGATGGACCGGCAGAGGTCTGCGAAGGCAGCGCAGCGGTCGGCGCCGTCCTGCTCCCACTGCTTTTCCGCCCGCTGGAGCCAGCGGAGCTGGGTAATGCCCTGCATGCGCTCGTTCATGGCGGCCTTCACCGAGGCGGAAGCCGCCGTGCGCATGGCGCCATAGGCGTTGCCGGAGCCGATGATCCGCTGCTCCATGCCCATGCGGGCCTGGCGCAGGAGGTTGAAGATATCGCCCCGGACGGTGAAGTCCGTGTGGTTCACGATCTCCTCCAGCAGACGCACGGCGTCGGCCTTGCGCTCGGAGAGCAGGGCGACGCTGAGGATGAGCGTGGGCTGTGCGTCCGTGAGACTGCCGGCTTTGGCGTAGACCGGGGTGCTGACCGTGAAGCGGCCCAGCTTCCCTTCCAGCTCGCTGCGCAGGGCGGGCGCAGTGTAATGCTCGGTGGCGATGTCCCCCAGGACGCCGGCGAAGAAGGCGATGCAGCTGAGCTCCGCCTCCGTGCGGTCGGAGAGGTCAAAATAGAGGTCCAGATAAACGATGCCGTCGGTCTCCTCCGGGTGGTGGAGCACCGTGACGCCCTCCAGGGTCTGGATCTCCTGCTTGATGAGGGAACCCCGCTCGGGAATGTCCGAGAGGGACAGCACCGGCAGGGTGGCCAGCTGCTCCGGGGTGTCCTCCGCCTCCTGACGGGCACGGAGGGCGCGGAAGTCCGCCATGACCTGCTGCACCTGCTCGTCGTTCCAGCCGGCCTTGATCTTGGCGCAGCGCTCGGCCTCCCGGGCGGCTTTCTCCGCGCCCAGGGTCAGGGACGGGAGCATGCAGACGCTGGCGTGGTGGGGATTGGCGATGAGCATTCGGCGGAGATATTCCTCGAACCAGCCGACGTCGATCTTCTGTCGCAGAGAGCGGAAGATGGCGTCATAGGAAAAGCTCTGGCCCGGGTCGCCGCCGTAAAGCCAGGTGGTCAGGGCGTTCATGGCGAAGATCAGGCCCCGGGGATAGGAGCCGAAGTCTTTTTCCCGGGTGGTGAATTCGATGTTGTTCAGGACGCTGTGGAGGCGGTTGTGATCGAGACCATTGGCAGCGAGGCGCTCCAGCGTCTGCTCCACGGTTTGCCAGATGGCGTCCTTGTTCTCCGGCGCGGTATTGCGCACGGTAAAGATGGCGCACTGCTGCTGCATGCTGTCGATGAGCGAGAGCTCCACATCCTCTGCCAGACCCTGGTCCAGCAGGGCCTTGGTCAGAGGCGCTTCGTTGGAGTTGCAGATGGTCTCGGAAAGGACGCTGAAGGCGAGGTTTTCCTCAATCTCGTCGTACTTTCCCAGCACCCAGCCCCGGGCCAGGATCGCTTTATTGGCGGCGTCCTCTTCGGGGCCGATTTCATAATAGTCCGTGCGTTCCGGCGGAGCCACAGGCTGCTGGTCCGGGATGTCCGCGTCCGGGTCGATGCGGTCATAATCACACAGGAAGCTGTCCAGCTTGGCCAGGACCGCGTCCAAGTCCATCTGGCCGTCCAGCACGATGCGGGCGTTGGAGGGATGGTAGAACCGGGCGTGGCTGGCAAGATAGTTCTCATAGGTCAGCTCCGGGATGTGCTCCGGATTTCCGCCGGAGTCGAAGCCGTAGCAGTTGTCCGGGAACAGGAGCTGGTTCATGGTCTCCTCCAGCACGGAGTCCGGAGAGGCGTAGGCGCCCTTCATCTCGTTATAGACCACGCCGTTGCAGCGCAGAGGCCCTTCCGCGTCGTCCAGCTCGAAGTGCCAGCCCTCCTGCCGGAAGGCGTGGGGGTCCGTGATGCTCAGGGGATGGAGCACCGCGTCCATGTAGACATCGATCAGGTTCAGGAAGTCCTGGCCATTCCGGGAGCAGAGGGGATACATGGTCTTGTCCGGGAAGGTGAAGGCGTTCAGGAAGGTGGCCATGGAGCTCTTCAGCAGGTTTACGAAAGGCTCCTTCACCGGGTATTTCTCCGAGCCGCAGAGGACGGAGTGCTCCAGGATGTGGAACACGCCGGTGTGGTCCTGGGGGATGGTCTTGAAGGCGATGGCGAAGGTCTGGTTGTCGTCGTCCCGATCCAGCCAGATCAGGTCTGCGCCGTTTTTCTCATATTCCATGCGCCAGAGGGTGGCGCGGATCTCCGGCAGCGGCTGGGAATACTTCACGCGAAAGCCGTGCAGAAGGTCGTTGGAGTGCAGGTTCATGGGGCATCTGTCCTTTGCAAATGGGATTGTTGTTCTATTCTAACCAATTCTGCCCAAAAGGTCAACCTTCCGCCGCGCGAAAGGCGTCCAGCAGGTCTTCAGCGTGGGTGGTGTAGGTCTCGTCGGAATAGGGATACTGCAAAAGCGCAGCGCGCTTCATGGGCGAGATGTGGCAGTAGCCGCCGGGGTTTTTGTCCAGATAGCGCTGGTGATACTCCTCCGCCGGGCAGAACAGAGACATGGGCTCCAGCTCCGTGCAGAAGCCCCGTCGGCCCTGGGCTTCGATCTCCGCCACCGCCCGGACCACAGGCTCGTCCGCCGAGTCTGTCCAGTAGATGCCGGACTGGTACTGGCTGCCGATGTCCATTCCCTGCCGGTGGTACATGGTGGGGTCGATGACGCAGAAGAGGCAAAACAGCAGATGTTTTAAAGAGATCTGCGCCGGATCATAGGTCACGCGGATCGCTTCCCGGAAGCCGGTGAGGCCCGTGCAGACCATCTGGTACTCGGCGTATTTGGTGTCCTTTCCGTTGGCATAGCCGGGCACGGCGTCCAGAACGCCCGGGAGACTCCGATACAGGGCCTCCATGCCCCAGAAGCAGCCGCCGGCCAGAACGATGGTTTTTTCCGTCATTGTGATTCCTCCAAACAGAAAGATCGCCGGGGCTTATACGCCCCGGCTTGGTATCGTTTTTTATGCTTTTTTTGTGAACTGCATCGAGGCGATGATGTCCTTCACGTCCGGATGATCCACCAGCGTGTAGAACGGTTCGTCGTAGTCCTTGCTGGCCAGAATGTTGACCAGGATATAGCTGGCCTGATCGTCCGTAACAGGGATGCACAGGCAGACGCTGTCGCCGTCCAGATACTTGATGCCCTTCACGGCGCCGTAGGAGACTTCACCGAAGCCCTGATAGCGCTCGGAGACGGACTTGGAAAGGCCGCTGAAATCCTCGCCGCCATAGTAGCCGGCATACTCCAGCTGCATGCTGAAATCCGCACCGCGGATGACCGCCACGTGGGAGTCACTGCTGTAGGTGAGAAAATCCTCGTCAATGATCTCAAAGAAATAGACGTTGCTGTCATACTGCAGGCTCATCTCCACCTCGGCGGCATTCTGGAAGCCGGAGATGAAGGAATAGCTGCCGCTCTTGAGATCCTTCGGGGCAGCTTTCTTCTCCTTCTTGGAGGCGGCACCGCCTTTGGCAGCCGGAGCCTTTTTCTCCTTGGGGGCAGCCTCGCCCTTGGGCTTCTTCATGGCAAAAAACACTGCAGCGCCTGCAGCTGCGGCGCAGACGGGAACCAGAATCAGAGCTTTTTTCATATTGAAAACCTCCTTGATAAAATCCATATGGGTCGATTTGGATTGATTATAGCTTATTTTTTCAAAATACACAACACTTTCCGCGCATTTTGAGAAAAAAGAAACGCGGCGCAGAATCTGCGCCGCGTGAGGTTTGCTGCTTACGGCCAGCCGAAGCCTCCGCCTCCTCCGCCGCCGAAGAAGTGCTCAAAGAGGCCGCCGAGGCCCATGCTCTTCTGCTTGAAGGTCACCGTGAGGGAATGGCTGCTGTCCAGGCTGAGGAAGTGATACTCCGTCATGGGATTGACCTCTTCCCCGTCCACGATCAGGACATCCACTTCGTAGCCCTCGTCCGGGACGATCTGGATGGTCACATTCTCGCCCTCGGCCCGGGTGATCGTGCTGCCGTCGGGAACGACCGAGCCGCCGGGGCCGCAGTCCACAGCGATGTTATAATAGACCACTTTGGGGCCGGCAGAGAGCTTCACCCGCACCACGGAATGGGACTCCACCACGGTGCCGCCCTCCGGGGACTGCTCCGCCACGGAGCCGGAAGGGATATAATCATCATTCACGGAGCCGTCCTCCACGATCAGGACGCCCAGCTGCTCGGCGGTTTTTTCCGCCAGCTCCATGGACAGTCCCACCAGATTCGGCAGCGTAACGCTGTTGGAGGCAGTGGACTCCTCTTTCTCCTCCGGGCCGCGGGAAACCACAACAGCTACAGTGGAATTGTGCTGCACGCTTCCGCCGGCCTCTACGCCCTGGGAGAGCACGATGCCCTCTGACACCTGCTCGTCATACTGGTAAGAGACCGCGGGCTTGGCGTCCAGCTTCTCAATGGCCGCGACGGCTTCCGCCTCCGTCATGCCGACCACGTTGGGCATGACGTTGGTGCCCTTATGAAAATTGAATGCGCCGCCGATCGCGCAGATGACCACCATGAGAAGTGCAAACACGACAAAAATCATCGTGATCATCATTTTTTTGCGCAGCTTGCGCGCCTTTGCTTGTTCGCTCATAGGCAAATCCTCATATGGAAAAAGGGGTTGGTATTTTTCTTCATCGGGTATATAATAGCACAGACGAAGAAAAATTACAAATGTTCTGTGTCGGAGGACAAAAGAATGAAAAAAATTGCATTGGTCACCGGCGGCTCCAGGGGCATCGGCGCAGCTGCGGCGTTGGCGCTGGCGGAAAAGGGCTGGACGGTGCATATCAATTACATCGAGCAGAAGGAAAAGGCCGAGGCCATCGCCGCCCGCACCGGCGGCATTGCAGTGCAGGCAGATGTGGCGGACCCGGAACAGGTGGCCGCCATGCGGGAGAAAACCGGCCCGGTGGAGCTGCTGGTGAACAACGCCGGCATTGCCCGGTCGGGACTGCTGACGGACATCACGCCGGAGCAGTGGCAGCGGATGTTCGACGTGAACATCACGGGCATGTACAACTGCTGCCGCAGCTACATCCCCGCCATGGTGCATGAAAAGGCCGGACAGATCATCAACCTGGCCTCCATCCTCGGCACCGTGGGCGGCTCCTTCGAGGTGCCCTACAGCGCAACCAAGGGCGCGGTGATTGCTCTGACCAAGGCGCTGGCCAAGGAACTGGGGCCCTCCAACATCCGGGTCAACGCCGTGGCGCCGGGGTACATCCAGACGGACATGACCGCGCAATTCTCCGCAGAGGATCGCGCCGCACTGGCCGACGCCACCGCCATGTGCCGCATCGGCACCCCGGAGGATGTGGCAGATGTGATCGCCCTGCTGGCAGAGTCCGGTACCCGGTTCGTCACCGGACAGATCATCGGCATCGACGGCGGACTCATTATTTGAGTGAAGAAAAACCAGGACGCAGCCATTTGGGTGCGTCCTGGTTTTTTTATTGGATTACCTCCATGAGGCGCCGGGAGGTGAGCTCCGGGCTGTTGGTGCCCTGGTGCTCCACGGTGATACGCCCGGCCATCAGGGCAGCTTTGGTGCTTTGGGCCAGGTCGAGATCATGGAGATACGCCCAGATCAGGGCCGCCATGACCGCGTCCCCGCCGCCGGTGGTGTTCACCAGATTGGTCGGGTAGCAGGGCAGCTGGACGCGCACATCACCCTCCCCTGCCAGGATGCCCTGGGGCCCGAGGCTGAGATAGACCCGCTGCACGCCCTGGGCCAGGAGACTGCGCACCACCGCCTCCGGCTCTGTTTCGCCGGTGAGGTGCTGGCCTTCCGTCAGGTTGGGCTTGAAGGTGTGAAGTCTCGACAGGATCGGGCGCAGCCGCTCCGCCTTGGTGACAGAGACCGGGTCGGCAAAGATGGGTACAGCGCAGTGCTCTGCGATCCAGCGGAGGGTCTCCGGCATGAGATTGCCGTCCACGGCCACCGCCTCAGCGCCACTGAGAATGTCTGCCCGCTTCGAAAGCCACTCCGGCGTGATGATGCGGATGATCTCCATGTCGCTGACCGCCAGCTTCATCTCTCCCCGGTCATCGGTGATGTAGAGATAGGAGGAAGTGCGCATCCCGGAGACCCGCTCCGCCCGGGAGAGGTCCATGCCCAGGTCCGCGCAGTCTGACTGCAGGATGGTGCCGTAGAAGTCATCGCCGAACACCGTGAGGAAGGAGACCGCCTCCCCCAGCAGGCGCAGATCGTGGGCGATGTTTCGGCCCACGCCGCCGGAGCTGTAGGTGACGGTGCCGGGGTTGGAGTCCTGGAGGATTAACTTCCGGGCAGGTCTGCCGCAGAGATCGAGATTTACGCCGCCTACCACGGCCACATAGGATGATTGGTGCATAGTGTTTCCTCAAATGATAAATAGAGTGGAGAGTGAAACGTGAAGCGTGGAGATGCCGGAAATTCAGAAAAAGCATATTAATCTATCGCAAAGCGACACCGTCACTTCACGCTTCACTCTCAACTCTTCACGCTCATATCCAGTTTTGCACAGAGCTCGCTGCGTTCGCAGCGAGCTCATGGTTCTGTTCGATTACTTGACTTTCCAGATCTTCTCCGCGTACTCCAGAATGGCGCGGTCGGCGGCGAAGAAGCCGCTCTGGGCGGTGTTCACCAGGGACATGCGGGCGCGCTCGTTGGGGTTGGAGATCACGCCGTACATGCGGTCGTGGCAGTCCACATAGCTGTCGAAGTCGGCGATGAGCATGTAGGGGTCGCCGCCGTACAGCAGACCGCCTGCCAGGTCGGAATAGCTCTCGCCGTCGCTGAAGCCCTGGTTCATGCGGTCCAGGACCCGCTGGAGACGCCAGCTGTTGTTGACGTAGTTGGGCGGATAGTAGCCGTTGCGCTTCAGGTTCACCACATCCTCGGTGTGGAGGCCGAAGAGGAACATGTTCTCGTCGCCCAGACGCTCATACATCTCCACATTGGCGCCGTCCAGGGTGCCGATGGTCACGGCGCCGTTCATCATCATCTTCATGTTGCCGGTGCCGCTGGCCTCCTTGCCGGCGGTGGAGATCTGCTCAGAGACCTGCACGGCAGGCATAAGAATCTCAGCCGCGGAGACGCGGTAGTTCTCGATGAAATGCACCTGCAGGCGGTCCTTGCAGACCGGGTCGTGGTTCACGTCGTTGGCCAGAGAGCAGAGCATCTGGATGATGCGTTTGGCAGTGGCGTAGCCCGCGGCGGCCTTGGCGCCGAACATGAAGGTGCGGGGCACGAAGTTCTGGTTCGGGTCGTCATGGAGGCGCTGCTGCAGATGGGTGATGAGCATGGCGCACAGGAGCTGGCGCTTATACTCGTGCAGACGCTTGACCTGGGTGTCCAGGATGGCGTCGGTGTTCAGGACGAAATCTCCTTTGTTCACAAACTTCGCCAGGCGGAGCTTGTTCTCCTTCTTGATCTCCTCCACCCGCTGCTGGACGGAGCTGTCCGTGGCGAACTTGGCAAGGTCGGCCATCTTCTCCGGGTGGAGCAGATAGTCGTCGCTGCCCAGCAGGTCGCAGACCAGGCCGTGGAGGCCGGGGTTGATCTGGGCCAGCCAGCGGCGGTGGTCAATGCCGTTGGTGACATAGGTGAAGCGGGCAGGATTCAGACCGCAGACGTCCTTGAACAGATCGTTTTTCAGAATGTCGCCGTGGAGGGCGGAGACGCCGTTCACCACCTTGCAGGTGGCCAGGCACAGGTTCGCCATGTGGACCTTTCCCTCGGAAATAATCAGGTTCTTGCCCACGCGGGAGTCGCCCGCGAACTGCTCACGGAGGTAGTCGCACCAGCGGCGGTTGATCTCGCAGATGATCTCCCAGATGCGGGGCATCTGGCTCTGGATCAGGCCCTGGGGCCAGGTCTCCAGCGCCTCGGACATGACGGTGTGGTTGGTATAGTCAAAGCACTCGGTCACGATGGCCCAGCTCTCGTCCCAGCCCATCTCATACTCATCCATGAAGATGCGCATGAGCTCGGGAATCATGAGGGTCGGGTGGGTATCGTTGATCTGGATGACGTGGTGTTCGGCGAAGTTCTTCACGGTGCCGTAGCGCTTCATGTGCTCGCGCACGATGCTCTGGGCTGTGGCGGAGACGAAGAAGTACTGCTGGCGGATGCGGAGGGTCTTGCCTTCTATGTGGTCGTCGGCGGGATAGAGCACCTTGGTGATGACCTCCGCCATGGTGCGGCTCTCCAGAGACTTCATATAGTTGCCGGTGGCAAAGGAGTACATGTCCAGATCGTTGGGGCTGTGGGCCTCCCAGAGGCGCAGCTTGTTCACGCGGGAATTGTCATAGCCCGCGATCAGCATGTCCCGGGGCACGGCCAGAACGCTCTCATAGCCCTGGAGCTCGCCGTGGAAATGACCGAACTGGTCCCA
>CAMHRJ010000040.1 GCA_946187475.1 uncultured Clostridia bacterium
CCTTATAAGGAATGGTGGTCTCCTCGAACTCGTCGTTCATGTGGATGAACTTGGCATGGCAGCAGTAGATGTAGGGCAGCAAGGGGATGATGTCCTCCGGCTCGTTGGGAACGAAGTGGGGATCCACGAACTCGCCCTCGTCGAACTTGTGGCGGAAGACGGAGAAGTCGATGTTCAGGCCGAAGCTCTTCGTGCCGGTCTCCTTGATGAAGTCCACGTAGTCCTGGATCATCTGGCTCTTGAGATTGGTGGGGATGTGGATCTCCGGGCACATCTGCAGGCCCAGACGCTCGGCCAGGGGCAGGGCGCCCTTGATGATCTCCCGCCAGTTCTCCACGGGGTTCAGGGCGTCGTCCACCACGCTCATCTTGGTGCGCAGCACCTTGAAGCCCAGGCGATGGGCCAGGCGCAGATCCTGCTCCAGGCGGGCAACCGCCTCCTCGGTGCTGAGCATACGGTCCTGCAGCACGCGGCAGTCGATCCAGTGGCCGTATTCCACCGGCTCGATCTGGTACTTGTCGCAGAGGGAGAACCAGTAGTTCACCCACTCGTCGGTGGGGTAGGGGTAGTTCTCGATATGGGTATTGGCCAGGATCTCCACGCCGGTGGCGCCCATATCCTTCATATCCTCAAAGCAGTCCTCGAGGGTCTTTTCAAAGCCGAACTCGGCGGAATAGCTGTAGAGGGCAACGCCCCGCTTGGGGCCCACGGTCGTATTGCGGTACATTCTTCTTCCTCCCTTAAAACTCGAGCGCTGCGGGCATCTCGAAGGTGGTGGTCATCTTGTAGGGCTCGCCGGTGGCGACGGAGACGTCAAAGGCGTTGATGCCCTCGGTAACATGGCGGCAGAGCTCGGCGCTGACCCGGGGCTTGCGGCCTTCCACGATGGCCTTCGCCATGTCGGACACGCCTGCGCCGCGCTGGTTGCCCACCCGGGGAGCCAGGGTCTCGATCTCGGTGAAGAGGCCGTTTGCCTCCGGCCCGTAGATGGCGCCAAGGCGGGCGCCCACGTTGTCGCCCTTGGAATTGACGAGATTCTTGAAGTCCTCGGCCTTCAGGAGCTTGATGGGGCCCATCATGGCGTTGGGATCGGGGGCGAAGAGCACGCCCTCGGTGCCGTAGATCTCCATGCCGGGAAGGCTGGAGCGCCACTCGTCATAGGTCAGGTTCAGGTTGCCGACGACGCCGTTCGAGAACTTCAGGACGCCGCAGTAGTTGGTGTTGACCTCGACCTCAACGTCCTTGCCCCAGATCTCGCGCACATCCCAGCCGCGGTTTGCGTATGCAAAAAGGCTCTCGATGGGGCCGAGCAGGGTGACCAGCGTGGTCAGGAAGTAGGGGCCCATGTCCAGCGCGGGGCCCACGCCCTTCTTGTAGAGGTAGCCGGCGTTGGGATGCCAGAGGTCGGCGCCGGGTCCCACATAGTTTGCGGTGACGCTGATGACCTTGCCGATGGCGCCCTCGTCCAGAAGCTTGCGCACGGTCTGGAACTCGGGGGTCAGGAAGGTGTCGGGCGCGGCGCCCACGAAGAGACCCTTCTCGGCGGCAAATTCCACGATCTCATTGGCCTGCTGGAGGCTCGCGGCCAGGGGCTTTTCGCAGTAGACATGCTTGCCGGCCTTCAGGGCGGCCATGGTCAGACTGTAGTGGGAGGCGGGGTTGGTGAGGATGATGACGATGTCCACCTCGGGGTCCGCCAGCATCTCCTCCGTGGTGTAGACCTTGGGCACGTTCCAGCGCGCAGCGGCGGCCTTGGCGGCCTCCACGTTCAGATCCGAGCAGCCCACCGGGCGCAGATTCTTGAACACGGGACCCAGCGTGCCGAAATAGTGGTCGCAGTACACGCCGGTGCCGATGACGCCGTAACCGAGAACTTTTTCTTCCATGCTTTCCTCTCCTTTTTATGGATGATTTGATCGAAGCTTTTGCTTGACTTATCGCTGATGCCAGTATATAAAAGAATCACCGGCCGCGTAGTGACACGTGTCACTTTCTCCGCAGAAAAACGCCGGGCCGCTTTGTACACTATTGACAAAAAGGAGCCGAACCGCTTGGAAACGATCCATAATCACAGGCTATATGACCAATATATCGAATCGCGCCAGATCCAAAGGATGTTCGCCGGGGAGCTGCCCCGCTTTCTGCTGCTGCACTACGCCCCCGGGGATCTGTTGACCACCCCTCTTTCCCCCAGCGGCTTTCTGCAGCTGGTGGTGGACGGTGAGCTGCTTCTCTATGACATGCCGGACGAGAACTCCACCGTCTCCCTCCGGACCGATTTCCACCGGGTCAACATCCTCGGAGACATGGAGCTGCTGGACATGCAGTTTACAACGCTCTTTGTCGAGGCGAAAACCGATGTGTACACCCTCGCCCTCTACCTGGAGCAGCATCGGCAGCGGCTGCTGGCCGACCCGATCTTTCTGCGCTGCCTATGCACATCGATGGCGGAAAAACTCAACGGCGCCGTGATGGCCTCCAACCAGATGACGCTCCGGCAGAAGGTCAGGCTCTCCCTGTGCCATGCCGAGCCGGGACAGCGCATCAGCGGGATCGCGGCAATCGCCGAAAGCTTGAACGTCAGCAGCCGTCAGCTCATGCGCGTGCTGAAGGAATTCTGCGAGCTGGGCGTGCTGTCACACGAGAAAAAAGGCGAATATCGAGTACTGAAGAAGCCGGAGCTGTGATGCTCCGGCTTTTTCGGTTTTCTCTTTAGAAGCGCTGCAGCTCCACCAGCATGGCGGTGGGCATGTCGCCGAAGCGGAGGCTCATCTTCTCGTCGCCGTTCATCACGCGGCCGGGAATCCACTGCCCCTTCACCACGCGGCCCTCCTCCAGACGGAGGATGTCCAGCTTTTTGTTCACGCCGGGCTTGACGTGGAACTCCGGCGTGCAGTTGAGGCCCACCAGCAGGAACCTGTCCTCGCTCAGCTCCAGGACCCAGAGGGCGCCCAGGGGCTTGCCGCTCATGCGCGGGCCGTACTTCACCACAAAGTCATAGCCTTCAAAGCGCAGGAAGGCGCTGTAATCGGTCTCGCCGTGGCGCACGCAGGCCTTCAGGTGCCCGGTGCCGCGGTACTGCAGATACAGGGGCTCCAGCTGATCGAGCAGATCGTAGGTCGCCGCCAGGCAGTCCTTGCTGCCGGTGATGTCGAAGGCGGAGGGGTCGATGTTCAGGGCGATCATCAGATCCATGGGGGGCTTGTCCAGCTGGCTGGGATCCAGAGCCAGATCCTCGATGCCGAAGGGGGAGAAGCAGATGGCGTTCTTCGCGCCGAAGGCATAGAGGGCGTAGGAGGAGGCGACCGCGTCCTTGCGGATCTCGGGGATGAAGAGGGGGTTCTGCTCGGTGGCGTAGCTGTCCATCACATCGGCGCAGTAGGGCACATAGATATCCGGGCCGAAGGCGAAGAGGGAGGGCGCCGCCGCCCGCCAGATGGGCTGCACCCGCTCCACGGGGCCGCCGGAGGGATAGGAGCCGGGGAACCAGGGGCTCTGCCGCAGCCAGGCGTTGGCATAGCAGGGCAGGTCGTATTCCTTCCTGCCCGAGGCGGCGATGGTCTCCACGGCGGAGGCAAAGTGCCAGGCCATGAAGCTTTCGCCCGCGTCCTCGCCGAAGACCTCTTCCCAGGTGCCGCTCTTGCCCAGAGCCGCGGCCAGCTTCCCGGGGATGGGGGCGAAGAAGGCCTTCTGCGCGGTCTCGCTGTAATCCCGGTCGGTGCCCAGCAGGCCGATCTCGTTTTCCACCTGCATGACGACGACGGTGTTGTCCTCGCTGTCGATCTCCCGGATGCGGCGCATCAGGGCGGTGAAGGCCTGGCGGTCCTTCTCCACGGCGGCGGCGCAGAGGGGGGATACGGTGGTCATTTTCTCGCCGTTGACCTTTTCGGCGCGGAAGTAGGTCTCGGTGTCCCGCTTCATCCAGGCGGGAACGTACATGGACTCGGCGTTCTTCCACAGGCCGAACCACAGGATGCAGAGCTTCAGCCCCTCTTTGCGGGCGCCGAGGATCAGGTTTTCCGCCGAGCTGAAGTCATACGCGCCCTCGGCGGGCTCGATCAGCTCCCAGTAAACAGGAGCAATGACGGCGTTCATGTTCAGACCGCGAAGGGCCGGCCAGAGCTTCTCCTCCAGATACGCCGGATCGGAGGCGTTGGAGTTGTGGATCTCGCCGCTTCTCATAAAGAAGGGCTTGTCATGGACGTAAAGAGTGGGGATGCCTTTTTCATCGCGCTTGACAACGGGAAGACTCATGGGAATGCTCCTTTCAAATTCATGAATTGTCGGATGTAAACGAAAAAGACCCGATGCCGGGAAACAGGGTCGCGTTCGCGTGTCTGCGGAGGAAAACCTGCCTGGAATCGGATCTTTTGCTTTCTGATCCTATTATAGCTTGACAAAGGCTCGACTTCAATCTTAATATACTAATAAACATATAAATATATTAAGATCCGGAGGCGGCTCATGCGGTATTCGATCTCTGTCACCAGGCGGCAATATGCCAGGATCCCTCTGCTTCTGCGCACCTTGGGCATCGACCACGGGCAGGACCCCATCTACCGGCCCGCCGGCTTTCCGGTCTGGCAGCTGTTTTACGGCGTTTCCGGCAGCGGCGAATTCCTACTGGACGGCTGGCGGGGCGTTCTCCGGCCGGGTCAGGCGGCCCTTCTGGCCGCGGGCGAAGCCCACAGCTACCACAGCCTGGGGGGCGAGTGGGTGATGCACTATGTGGGCTTTGAGGGCAAGCTCTGTCAGAAGCTGCTGGCCGGCCTTGGCCTGGGCCAGTCCGGGCTCTACAGCATGGCCCGGCCGGAGATCCTGCCGGGGCATCTGCAGACGCTGGAGGGCATTTTGCTGCAGGCAAGCCCCGATTCCGCGCTGCAGAGCTCCAAGGAGCTCTATTCCCTGCTGCTGGATTTTTCCCAGTCCCTCACGCCCCTGCCGGACAGCCGCTATACGGAGGCTGCCGGCATGGAAAAAGAAATGATCCTCTATCTGGAGGATCATTACGGGGAGGATATTTCTTTGGATATGCTGGCCGCTCAGTTCCGGCGCACGCCGGAGTATCTCTGCGGGATCTTCAAGGCGGCCACCGGAGAGACCATCTTCCATTATCTGCGGCGCATCCGCATCCACCGGGCAAAGGTACTGCTGATGGAGCGTCCGGACGCGCCGCTGCGGGAGATCTGTGAAGCCTGCGGCTTCCGCAGTCTCAGCTATTTCGGCAAGGTCTTCCGGGAGGCCACCGGCTTCACCCCCCAGGGCTACCGCCTGGGCTCGGCGGCGGCGGAGCCCGGCAAGTTCTGAGCGGCGGGAAAAATACCGCCCTGAGCGCGTTTCTTTCCCCCGGGCAAAGCCGCGCGGCGCGAAAAAAACCCGCAAAAGCTGAATCGTTGCCGGATCGGGCGATGCGAGTTGTCCGCAAGGGCAAACAGCAGATAAGGCGTGCCGGGAAAGCCGGTGCTGATCCCCTGCCGCTTCACGAGCTGTGAAGAAGAAAAGCGAGATCCGCGGCGTCTTTGAGCATGCCGTGGATTCTCTCAAGCAGGAACCGGGCGAGGATCGCCCGATCTCTGATAACAGCAACAAAGTCCGCAAGGCACTCTGCGAGTTGCAGAGTGCCGATTTTTTATAATTGCTTCCCCCGGCGGCGAATGCCGCTGCTGAAAAGGCCATCTTTTCAGCAAATGCGCCTTTGCGCATTCGGGGATGCAATTGCAACGGAGGCTCTGGCTGCGGCTCTTCAAGCCGCAGTCGCAGACATTTGTCTGCGCGTCCGCATTCAGCGGACGCAGAGGCAAAGTTATAGTGGAAAAATCCGCCGATATGAGGTATAATAAAATACCTTTTTTAAGAGCGCAGCGTGATGGTGTGACAACTCGGTATTATGTGAGGTGCTTTCTAATGAACGATAATAATAAAAACAACAAGAATAATGGCTTATCCGGTCTACCAATCGGTATGTGCATAGGAATTGCGATAGGGACGGCTATTGGAGCAGCAACCCGTAATATGGGATTGTGGATGCCGATCGGATTGTCTGTTGGTATGTGTCTCGGCCTCGTGTTGGGCCGCAACAATAACGAAGACAATAAGAACGATAAACAGTAAGCATACATATTCCAGTTTATCTCTTTCTTTCCCCTTCCCCCGACGGTAGTAAGAACCCCTCAGTTTTACTGCCATTTGACTGCCATTGACGGCTTTGACTTGCCGCATTTTGCCGTTTCCGTGACAGAGTCACCGTTTATTAACAACTTTTTCTGCCCGGCAAATCGCGGCAAAACGGGGCAGAAACCGGCTTTTCAGGAGGCTGAACGCATTTGACGAAGATACTTTTTGTTTGCCACGGCAGGGCACAAACCGGCCCCCTTTTGCGCCGTTTCACCACGAAAATCCACGGTTAGTTCTGACTTTTACTACCGATTTACTACCAAATATAGAGCCTCAGTATGACAAGCAGAGGGCAGAGCCGGGAACACTCCCGACTCTGCCCTCTGCTTTCGTCAATCTTCAAAAAAGCAAAACGATTTGAATTCCGCCGATCCGTCCCCGACAAAGCGAAGGTAGAGCGGCTGCTTTCCCTTCATCGGCGTGATGGGGATCAGGACCATCCGCCAGATGTCACTCCCCATCTCCAACTCCATTTCTCCGATGGGGAGCTGCCCCTCCGTGTCGTGGGAAACGGTGATCGTACCGGAAAATCTCCCCCGCAGCTCCAGAGCCAGCAGGCTTGCGGAGACGAAGTCAAAATACTTCCAGCCAACCGCCGCGCCGTCCCGGATACAAGTGATATAGCTCTGATTCTGCTGCTCTGTCACATGGACCTGGCGCTGCATCTTCGGATCGCCGTAGTCAATGACGCCGGTGACGCTAGGATCGGTCAGATGACAGGCGATGGAAGCGGGATAGCTGCCTGCCGCCGGAAGCGGCGCGCCGTTCAGGCCGCAGCTTGTGATCTCCACCTGGGGGATGCTGCCGTCCGGCAGCATCACAACAGGCTCCGCGCAGCCCTGGCGGGAGAATTCAGTCGCGTTGGTTTGGCGATGATAAAAGATATAAAGTGCATCCCCGATCTGCACCAGCCCGCCGTGGTTGTTCCCGAGGGGATAGACCGGTCTCTCCCGGCCGTCCAGGCCGATATCGCCGTTGGACACGACCGTTCCGCCGTAAACGAAGCCGGAATCCGGCCGGTCGCTCACGGCATAGCAGAGCTCATGGCTCTTGTGGCTGGAGTAGACAAAGTAATACTTCCCATGGATCTTTCGGATCGAGGACGCCTCAAAAAAGCCGTGCCCTTCATAGCCTGTGCCCGCGGTGTGATGCCCGCCGGGGATCAGTGCTTTCGGCTCTGATTTCACGGTCAGCATATCCGGCTCCAGCTCCACGACCATGGAGGTTTCTCCAAAGCGGACCGCCATGAGCGCACGCATCTGCTCCTGCTGTTCCTGTGGCAGCTGTGCCAGCTCTTCCTCTGTGAGCCGCGGGAGGATGACCTCCTTCTCACAGGCCGGGGCGAAACCGTAATAGAGGAAAACACGCCCGTCATCGTCCGTCAGGACGGCGGGATCGAAGACCATGCCCTCCTGCAGCAGCTTTCCGCCTAAAATATGGGGCGGATAGTGGACATGCCCCAGGTATTCAAAGGGTCCGGCGGGCTTGTCGCTCACCGCGACGCCGATCTCGGGATAAAAGCTGAAACAGTAATATAGATAATACCGCCCGTCCGGCCCCTGCGTCACATCCGGGGCCCAGAGCTGCTTGTCGTCCGCAGCGTTGCTGGGATCCTGGTCCCTGCGGTAGCTGACGCCCTCGCAGCGCCAGTTGTGCAAATCGTCCACCGGGGCGGACCAAACGCAGTAGTGATCCTCACAGTAGGCGGTGCCGCCCGCTTTGTCGTGAGAACCATAGATATAGACGCGATCTCCGAACACATGCGGCTCTCCGTCGGGAATGTACTCTGTCAGG
Source organism: uncultured Clostridia bacterium (assembly GCA_946187475.1). GTDB lineage: Bacteria > Bacillota > Clostridia > Oscillospirales > Oscillospiraceae > CAG-103. The sequence goes on from CAMHRJ010000040.1 coordinate 7,969, forward strand.
GGCAGATAAGGGTTGAAAACAGGCTCACTCATATTCAGACTCCTCTTTCGGTATTGTTATGGCAGCAGCTGACGCAATTCAGCCACAGACCCCATATTGTAATCTCCGGCGCCGGCGCGGCTGGCGTCGCCTACGCAGGCGGCCTTCATGCCGCCGCGATGCGCAGCCTCGGCCCCGGAAACGGCGTCCTCCACCACGAGGCAGCGCTCGGCGGACACGGAGAGCATTTCCGCCGCTTTCACAAACACCTCCGGGTCCGGCTTGGAGTGGGTGATGTTGTTTCCGTCCGACACCGCATCGAAATAGTCGCCCAGGCCGATCTGACGCAGGATAAAGGGGGCGTTTTTGGACGAGGAGCCGATGGCCAGCAGATAGCCGCGGCCTCGCAGCTCATCCAGGGTGGACTTGACCTCGTCGCTCAGTTCGGAAGGAGACATGTTGGCCAGCAGCTTTTTATAAAGCTCGTTTTTCTGATCGGCCAGCACTTCCTTTTCCGCCGGGGAGAATTCACGCTCGGCCCTCTCCAGCACGATCTCCAGGCTTGCCATGCGGCTCACGCCCCGGAGACGGTTGTTGATCTCCCGGTCAAAATACACCCCGATGCTGTCGGCCATGGCTTTCCAGGCCTGGTAGTGATACTCGTCCGTATAGCAGATGACCCCGTCCAGGTCAAAGATCACCGCATCAAATTCTCTCATAAGGCAAGCTCCTCTCTGCCGCAGAAGGGATCCACCGGGCTTTTCCCCGTAAACGCGCTGCGGCCCATCAGCTTGTCCATGACGGCGCGCTGATAGTCCGGGGTGCCCGCGTAGGCGTTGATATAAGTTTTCAGCATGGGCGCGTCGAAGAGATGATAGGGATAGGCCGTGGAGATCATCAGAGCCGGCACCTCAGACACGAACCAGGGCGCGTCGTCCCCAAGGCCGAAGGCCACGTTCCAGTTGAGGCGCAGCGTGGTGTTGTTGGAGGCATTTTCCATGTTGCAGATATACACATAGAGATCGTAGGCCTCCCGCGCCTCATGGACGCTGCGGTACATTTCGTGCATCAGCGCTTTCTTCTCGTCGCTCATGCCGGGCAAATTCGCAAAATCCATAGGCGAGATGCTGACGCGCCTGTCGCGCACCGTGACCTCGAAGCCTTCTCGCTCGAACAGCTCCTTCCAGCTCTGAACAACGGGATTCTCCGGAGAATTGTCCTTCTGGATCACATTCAGATAGACGCGTTTGTATTTCTCCTTGGAGATCGGCAGCAGCCCCTGCGTGTCTTTGACCAACGTGACGGCTTTGTCCGCGACTTCCTTCGCCCAGGCGCGGTGCCTCTCGCAGCCCACGACGGAGAGGGCTTCCGGCCCCGGAACCAGCGTACCGGCTCTTTGCTTTTCATGCAGACGCAGCGCGGCCTTGGTCGCGAGGATGCGGGTGACGGCCTCGTCCAACCGCTCCACGGTCAAGATACCGCTCTCGATCCCGGCCAGCAGGAAGCGGTAATCCTCCTCCAGTTCCTTGTTGAAGAGGATCATGTCTGCCCCGGCGGCAATGGCCGTGGGGATCGCCTTTTCGCGCGGCATGGCGGCGGTGAAGCCCACCATAGGGGTGGCATCGGTGGAGATCAGGCCGTTGAAGCCCAGCTTCTCACGAAGAAGACCAGTCATGATGGAGCGGGAAAGGCTGGCGGGCAGGTACTTCTCATCCGCGGATGCATACGCGGGCAGCGCGATATGACCAACCATGACAGTCTCGGCCCCCTGCCCGATAAGAGTGGAATAGACCTTGCCGAAGCTCTCATCCCATTCTTCCCGGCTCAGGGAATTGACGCTGGTCAGGATGTGCTGGTCCCGCTCATCCACGCCGTCGCCCGGGAAGTGCTTGATAGAGACGGCCACGCCGTTTTCCTTCGCAGCGCGCATATAAGCGCTGCCGCAGGCGATCACGCGCTCCACATCAGAGCCGAAGGTGCGCACATTGGTGATGGGATTGTGGAACTCATAATTGATGTCCACGATGGGGGCAAAGCTCCAGTTGAGACCAAGGGCCGCGCCCTCCGCGCAGGCGGTATATCCCATACGGTAGGCGTTGCCGGGATCATCCGTCGCCGCGACAGCCATGGGCTGGCCGAAGCTGGTGCCCTCAAAGGCCAGGCCGTCTCCGCCATGCTCGGTATTGGCGGCCAACAGCAGCGGGATCCTGGCCATGGACTGGATCTGGCGGTGGGTGTTCTGGATCTCGGCGGCAAAGCCGGGGCGGTACATCATTCCGCCAACTCCAATATCACAGATCAGGTGATGCAGCAGGCCCGGATCCGCGGAAAAGCCCATGGGGCAGAACACCTGCCCGGCCTTCTGCTCCAGGGTCATGGAGGCGAGGGTATCCTGGACCCAGGCGATATTCTCCTCGTTCAGACAGAACGGTTTTGCTTTCAGATCAAGCATAGCGACACCTCTCCGGTTTTATTTCAGAAGCGCGTAGAAGGGATCGGCGTCTGTGCAGGGGCGCCAGGGAGGAAGCCCCTCGCCGTTGGGATTACCGGTTTTGAAGAAGTTGCTCCAATAGGCGACCATCTCCTGCGAGAGCGCGAAATCGTGCGCTTCCAGCGGGCGCCAGCAGTAATCCAGACTGCCGAAAACATACCAAAGCTCGGCAGAATGAAAGGCTCCGGCCTCATCGCCGGGCAGCTTCCGATCGAAGTAATAGACGTAGCATGGTTTCTCCATGCGCCTTGTGTACTCCATATTGGCCTTGTGCATGGGGCTGTTTTCCGGGGAGGGTCCCTCCTTGCTGGCGGTCAGATCGTCACCGTTGCAGCCGAGAAGATAGGGGATTGGCAGTGCGCTACCCTGCTCGATGAGACGATTGCCGTCGTCCGTGATGAGTTCGCCGTCAACAACCGGCACATAGGGCATGCCCTTGCGCTGCATAAAGGCCATGCCGACCGCTTTGCCCAGCGCCGGCAGGAGTTTCTCTTCCGGCGTCTCCCACAGGGCTCTTACGGCTTCTTTCCTGGCCTCTGCACTTGTTTTCCATGCCTCGCGCGGCAGGCCCAGAGCCTCCAACACATCGTCGCCGAAGGTCTCCGCCTTTTCGATGGCGCGATATTCCCCCAGCGGGTTGTGATAGCCGCCGCCGCTCTGCAGGGCCATGCGCTGAAACAGCCCTCTGCTCAGCGGGGACACCGCCAGGGCCTGCAGGCTCATGGCGCCGGCGGACTGGCCGAAAACGCTGATGTTTTCCGGATCGCCGCCGAAGGCCTCGATATTCTCCTTGACCCACCGGATCGCGGCGAGCTGGTCCCAAAGGCCGAAATTGCCGCCGGCCTCGTTTTCGCCGGGGACGCCCAGCAGCGGGTGGCACAGGAAGCCCAGCGCTCCAAGACGATAGTTGACGGTGACAACGATCAGTCCGGTTTTCACCAGCGCATCACAGACGAAGGGCAGATTGCTCCCGGCCCCGCCCATAAAGGCGCCGCCGTGAACATAGATCGCCACGGGCAGCTTTTCGCCGCGCTCTTCCGGCGTCCAGATATTCAGATAGAGGCAGTCCTCGCTGATGGGCAGGTCAAAGGCCGGGTTGCTGTAAAACTCTTTCTTGTAAAAGGTGTCCATGGGATTGCCGAACTGGACGCTCTTGTTTCCAAAATGATCCGCGTGCAGCACACCCTCCCAGGCTTCGGGCGGCTGGGGCTTGCGCCAGCGCAGCGCCCCCACCGGGGGTTTGGCGTAGGGCACGCCCTTATAGACCGTGCAGCCGCGCTCCCTGACGCCTTCGAGCTTTCCGTATTTCGTGGTGATCATCATGGGGTCCCCTCCTGTTTATCATGATTATAAGATGGCGAAAAGCCAAAA
>CAMHRJ010000041.1 GCA_946187475.1 uncultured Clostridia bacterium
CGCCCATACGCGGTCGGCGAGGTCTCTCGCGTTCTCGCACTCGATGTCCACGCGCTCCGGCTCGCCCTCGAAGGAGGGGAGCGGCTCGCCGTCCATCATGTAGGTGTGGATGAAGTGGCCCACGCCCGCGGCGGGGTGGTCATAGTCGAAGTACTGGCGCACGCAGCAGCTCGGGTCGCCGTCGAGGCTCTTGAGGATGGAGAGCTTGTAGGTGCCGTCGGCGCGCACGACGCCGGAGATGCGGGGCGTGAAGTTCGGGCCGTCCGGCTCGAAGGTGCGGGTCTTGAGCGCGGCCTCCATCGTCTTGCCGACGCACATGAAGTCGCGGATTGTGTCGGTCTGGTCGCCGTTGGAGACGATCGTCCAGTTGCCCCAGACGCGCACGGGGTGATAGATGATGAGGCTCGGGTCGGAGAGCTTTGCGGGGTCGAATGCCTCGGTGCGGATGCCGTCCTCGGTCAGCAGGAAGACGCGGTTGCGGCTGTTGACGCTGCGGCCCATGATGAAATAGACCATGACGGCGTGCTTGCCGTCGGCGCTGCGGCCCAGGACGATGCCCCGGCCGGGGTAGTCGTTTTCCTTCAGCAGGGTTTCCAGATCATTCGATTTCCACATGTCAGTTATCCTCGTTTAACAGTTTTTTTGCCACCAGCTCGGCGGCTGCGGGCAGGAGCTTCCACTCCGCCTGCTCCATGACGCGCTTTTGCAGCGTCTCCGGGGTATCGCCGGGGAGGACCTCCACCGCCTTCTGCAGCAGGATCTCGCCCCCGTCGGGAATCTCGTTCACAAAATGCACCGTGGCGCCCGTGACTTTCACGCCCCGGGCCAGAGCTGCCTCGTGGACGCGCAGTCCGTAAAAGCCCTTGCCGCAGAAGGCAGGGATCAGGGAGGGATGGACGTTCAGAATGCGGTTTTCCCATCGGGCGGTGAAGTCCGCCGAGAGGATGCTCATGTAGCCCGCCAGGACGATCATCTGGATGCCGGCGTCCTCCAGAAGCTTCTGGATTTTGGCCTCGGCGTCCGGCTCCTTCGGCGTGACCACGGCGGTGGGGATGTTCGCCCTCGCCGCTCTTTGCAGGGCGTAGGCGCTGGAATTGCTGGCAAGCACAAGCTTGATTTCTCCGCTCTCCAGCTGCCCGGCGGCAGCGGCATCGATCAGGGCCTGGAGGTTCGTCCCGCCGCCGGAGACGAACACGGCAATGGCGGTTTTCTTCACAGGATCACGCCCTCGTCGCCGGCGACGATCTCGCCCAGGATGCAGGCGTCCTCGCCATTGGCCTTGAGGGTTTCCACGGCCTTGGCCGCGTCCTCTTTGGCGACCACGGCGATCATGCCAACGCCCATGTTGAAGGTGTTGAACATCTCCCGCTCCGGAATGCCGCCGGTCTTGGCAATCAGATCGAAGATGGGGAGCACCTTCACGGCGCTGCGGTCGATCTTCGCCGCGCAGCCTTCCGGCCGCGCGCGCGGAATGTTTTCATAGAAGCCGCCGCCGGTGATGTGGGCGATGCTCTTGACCTTCACGGCCTCCATCAGCGCCAGCATGGGCTTGACGTAAATCCTGGTGGGGATCAGCAAAGTTTCGCCCAGGCTCTTGCCGCCCAGGGCCTCCACGGGGGCGGTGAGATCGGCGTGCTCCACATCGAAGACCCGGCGTACCAGGGAAAAGCCGTTGGAGTGGACGCCGCTGCTGGGCAGGGCCACGATCACGTCCCCGGGGCGAACCTCGCTGCGGTCGATGATCTTATCCTTATCCACCACGCCGGCGGAGAAGCCCGCCAGGTCGTACTCGTCCACGGGGTAGAAGCCCGGCATCTCGGCCGTCTCGCCGCCGATGAGCGCGGCGCCCGCCTGGACGCAGCCCTCGGCCACGCCGGAGACGATGTCGGCGATGCGCTCGGGCACGTTCTTGCCGCAGGCGATGTAGTCCAGGAAAAACAGGGGCTTTGCGCCGCAGCAGACAATGTCGTTGACACACATGGCCACGCAGTCGATGCCCACGGTGTCGTGCTTGTTCATGCGGAAGGCCAGCTTGAGCTTGGTGCCCACGCCGTCGGTGCCGGAGACCAGCACCGGCTTCTGGATGCCGGTGAGGTCCAGCTCAAAGAGACCGCCGAAGCCGCCCACGCCGCCCAGCACGCCCGCGGTGACGGTGCGGGCCACGTGCTGCTTCATGAGCTCTACGGCCTTGTAGCCGGCGGTGATGTCCACGCCGGCGGCGGCATAATGTTCGCTGTAGCTGTTGGTGTTCATGGGTTCTTCCCCTCGCTGATTTTGAATTCGAAGCGGTTTTTCTCACCCTCGGCGGGCACCTGGGTGGGATAGCTGCCGTCAAAGCAGGCGCTGCAGTAGCCCTCGCCGCACTTCGTGCCCACCAGATAGCACAGGTCCTCCACGGGCAGGTAGCCCAGGGAATCGGCGCCGATGATCTGGGCAATCTCCGGGATGGAGTGGTGACAGGCAATGAGCCGGTCCCGGCTGTCGATGTCCACGCCGTAGTAGCAGGGATTCATGAAGGGCGGCGCACTGGAGCGCACATGGACCTCCGTGGCCCCGGCCTCCCGCAGGAGCTTCACGATGCGGGCGGAGGTGGTGCCGCGGACGATGGAGTCGTCGATCATGACCACCCGCTTGCCCCGCACCACACTGGAGATGGGATTGAGCTTGATGCGCACCAGGTTCTCCCGGGTGCTCTGGCCCGGGGCAATGAAGGTGCGGCCAATGTATTTGTTTTTAATGAAGCCCACCTCGTAGGGGATGCCGCTCTCCTGGGCATAGCCCAGAGCGGCGTCCAGACCGGAGTCCGGCACGCCGATGACCACATCGGCCTCCACGGGGTGGCGCCGGGCCAGACAGTGGCCTGCGCGGATGCGGGCCTCGTGGATGCTCACGCCGTCCACGATGGAGTCCGGCCGGGAGAAATAGATCTGCTCGAAGATGCAGCTGGTGCGCGGAGCGGTGTTGCAGTGCTCCCGCATGGACTTCACACCGTCCTTGCTGAACACCAGAATCTCGCCGGGCTCCAGATCGCGGATGAAGTGGGCGCTGGCGGCCTCCAGGGCGCAGCTCTCGCTGGCGACGATGTAAATGCCGTCGTCGGTCTGGCCGTAGCACAGGGGGCGGAAGCCGTGGGGGTCTCTGGCGGCGATGAGCTTCGAGGGGCTCATGAGCACCAGAGAATAGGCGCCGTCGATCTTATACATGGCGCAGCTGACCGCAGCCTCGATGCTGGGGGTGGTCAGACGCTCCTTGGTGATGGTGTAGCTGATGACCTCGGTGTCGCTGGTGGTGTGGAAGATGCTGCCCTGGAGCTCCAGGGTACGGCGCAGCTCCGAGGCGTTGACGATGTTGCCGTTGTGGGCCAGAGCCATGCGGCCCTTGATGTGGTTGACCACCATGGGCTGGCAGTTGGCCCGGGCGTTGGAGCCCGTGGTGCCGTAGCGGGTGTGGCCCACGGCGATGCTGCCCTGTCCCAGCTCCCTGAGCCGCTGGGAGGTGAACACCTCGGACACCAGACCCAGGTCCTTATAGGAGGTGATCAGACCATCGTCGTTCACGGCCATGCCGCAGCCCTCCTGCCCGCGATGCTGCAGAGCGTAGAGACCGTAGTAGGTCAGGGCGGCTACGTCGGTGTTCTCCGGCGCGAAGACGCCGAAGACGCCGCATTCCTCGTGAATGTGTCCCGTCATCGGTCAACCCAGGATTCTGCGCATCATTTCCGAATACGCATCCTCGACGTTGCCCAGGTCCCGGCGGAAGCGGTCCTTGTCCAGCTTCTCGTGGGTGGTGCTGTCCCAGAAGCGGCAGGTGTCGGGGCTGATCTCGTCGGCCAGGACGATGGTGCCGTCGGACAGGCGGCCGAACTCCAGCTTGAAGTCCACCAGATCCACGTTCACGTTCTTGAAGAAGGCCTTGAGCACGTCGTTGACCTTGAAGGCCATGGCCTTGATGGTCTCGATCTCCTCGGCGGAGGCCAGCTTCAGGGCCCGGGCGTGATAGGCGTTCATGAGCGGGTCGCCCAGATCGTCGTTCTTGTAGCTGAACTCGATGGTGGGCTCGTCAAAGACGATGCCCTCTTCCACGCCGAAGCGCTTGGCAAAGCTGCCGGCGGAGATGTTGCGGATGATGACCTCCAGCGGCACGATGGAGACGTGCTTCACGACGGTGTCGCGGTCGGAGAGCTCCTCCACGAAGTGGGTGGGGACGCCTTCCTGCTCCAGCAGCTGCATGAGATAGTTGGTGACCTTGTTGTTCACAACGCCCTTGCCCACGATGGTGCCCTTTTTCAGGCCGTTGAAGGCGGTGGCGTCGTCCTTGTAGGAGACGATGACCAGCTCGGGGTCGTCGGTGGCATAGACCTTCTTGGCCTTTCCTTCGTAAAGCTGTTGTCCTTTGTTCATGTTAAGCGCTCCTTTCAAGCGGGGATTTCAGTGGTTGAATTTGGCCTCGATGGCGGCGTTCTTCTCCAGGGTCTTCTGCGTGTCGGCCCGGCGGCGGTCATCCAGACGCTGGGCCAGCTCCGGATCGGAGACGGAGAGGATCTCTGCGGCAAGCAAAGCGGCATTGACTGCTCCATCAATCGCCACGGTCGCAACCGGGATGCCGCTGGGCATCTGGACCGTGGACAGGAGAGCGTCAATGCCGTCTAAGGTTGAGGATTTGATCGGGATGCCGATGACCGGCACCGTGGTGTTGGCCGCAATAGCGCCGGCCAGGTGGGCCGCCTTGCCGGCGGCAGCCAGAATCGCGCCGAAACCGGCCTTGCGCGCACCCATAGCGAAGGCGCGGGACTCCTCCGGCGTTCTGTGGGCCGAGAAGACGTGGACCTCCGTGGGAATACCCAGCTCCTGCAGGGTGTGGATGGCTTTTTCGACGACGGGCAGATCACTGTCGCTGCCCATGATGACGCCGACCTTGTGCATGGCGATTACCTCCCGGAAAAATCGCGGCAGCGTCAAAATCGGATTTTGAACACTGCCTCATTACTTCTTTTTGAATCTGTATCCCCATTATCCATAAATTATTTCGGGATGTCAAGGCTTGGCGGCCTTTGAAAATGGAGAAAAAACCGCCGGAAATCGGAATTCGTTCGTCATTTCGACAAATACCCTCTTTCCTTTTCCGTCTGGATGCGTTATAATGAACACAGACCCCAAGAAAGGAGCTGAACCTCATGAAGTTCACATTCACGGAGAAAAAGATGGAGGCGTCCGAAAACCTGCGTTCCTACACCGAAAAGAAGGCTTCCAAGCTGGATCGGTTTTTCAAGGAGGAGAGCGAGGCCTTCGTCACCTTCAGCACGTCGCGCGGACGCTACCAGGCGGAGCTGACGCTGAAGAACCACGGCACGTTCTTCCGCGCGCATGAGCTCACCAACGACATGTACGTGTCTGTGGATTCCGCCGTGGCCACCATCGAGCGGCAGATCCGCAAGAACAAGACCCGTCTGGCCAAGAAGCTCCGGGAGGGCGCCGTTGAGCGCGAGGTTCCCGCCATTCCGATTCCGGAGGCGGAGGAGCCGGAAGAGTTCAACGTCGTGCGCCGCAAGCAGTTCAGCATCAAGCCCATGAGCGTGGAGGAGGCCATCCTCCAGATGAACCTGCTGGAGCATGAATTCTTCGTCTTCCGCGATGAGGAGGCCGATGGCGCCATCGCGGTGGTCTATCGCCGCAAGAGCGGCGGCTACGGCCTGATCTGCGACGAAGCGGAATAAATCGCAAAGCATCCCACGCGCCCACCCAATCCGGGTGGGCGATATTTGTCAGCAGAGCTGCCAAATATCTTGTTCAGCCGCTGACAGCGGCTGAAGAGGATCGAAATATGCGAGGGGAAGCCCATCCCCTCGCGCTCCCCATGCGAGCATTTTTAATTGCATTTGATTGGACACTGCGATCGTTTGAGCCAGAACGAACTGCGGAAGGCTGAAAGGAGTGCATGATGAACATCAGCACCGAACAACTGAAGCGGGAGGACCTGCCCTTCCTGCTGGACTGGGTGAACCGGGCGTCCGGCGGCGCGATCACGGCTCACGACCTGCCCCGGGATGCTGCGGCTGCGGAAGCGTGGTTCGACGCGCTTTCGACCCGGCCCGAGCGGCTGGACTGCATGGTGTTTCTCTATGAGACGCCCATCGGCCTCGCCGGGCTCACGGACATGGATTCGGAGACCGGGCGGCTCTACTTCCTGCTGGGCGAGGTGGGGTATAACCGCCTCCGGGCCGTTGCCTACGGCATCTTGCAGATGCTGGACCGGGCCTTCGGGGATTTTCACCTCCGGGAGGTCCGCGCCGTCATCACCACGTCGGAGCCGGAGCTGCTGGCTATGCTGCCCCGGCTGGGCTTTGTGCCGGCGGGGGCGGAACAGGTGGTGACCCGGGAGGAATTTGCCCGGCACCGGTATCTGTTCTGACGCCGGGAAAGTTGCTTTTTCGCGTTCAAATATGGTATAATACTCTTTCCAAACGCAAGTCACAGGAGGAACCCTTTTCTTGATCTTATCACAGCAAACCGCCGAACTGTTTCATGCCAAAGACGCCGCCTCCCTCCGGGAACTGTTGGAGGGAGGGCGGCTTCCTGCACTCTTTACGGGGCTCAGCGCCGCCGCCCGGGCCCATCTGGCCGCGGTGCTCACGGCGGAGACCGGCTGCCCGGTGGTGGTCATCTGCTCCGACGAAAGCGCGGCGGAGACCTTCGCCCGGGACGCGTCTGCCCTGCTGGACCAGCCGGTGCCGGTGCTGGCGGCGCGGGATTATACGTTCTATACCGCCGTCAGCGTCTCCCGCCAGACGGAGCAGCGGCGCATCGGCACCCTCTACGCTCTGGCCGAGGGCAAAACGCCCCTGATCGTGGCAACGGTCTCCGGCATGCTCCAGCGCGCCATTCCCAGGCACCTGCTGATGAATACGGCCTTTACCATCGAGGACGGGGCCACGGTCCCGCCGGAGGATGTGGAATACGCCCTGCTGCGCTGCGGGTATCTGCGTACCCAGCAGGTGGAGGGCCCGGGCCAGTTTAGTCGCCGCGGCGGCATCCTGGACCTGTTCTCGCCTGCGGACGACCTGCCTGTGCGCATCGAATTCTGGGGCGACGACGTGGACTCCATGAGCTATTTTGAGATCGACTCCCAGCGCCGCACCGAGGCGCTGAAGGTCTGCCGGATCCTGCCGGCGGCGGAGACCCTGCCTACGCTGTATCCCGGCGGCATGACTGCCCTGGGCGGGCAGCTGCTGGACATGAGCAAAAAGACTGCCCGGCGCAAGGCCTCTGTTCAGACAGAGAATCTGGTCAAGGCCCTGCGGCAGGACGGAGAAGTCCTCTCCGACGGCAATCCGCTCCCGGCGGCGGACCGCTATATGGGCGTGGTCTACGAGCAGTTCGAGACCGCCCTGGACTACCTCTCTCCGGAGACGGTGGTGCTGCTGGACCAGCCGGGGCGCTGCGCCGACCGGGCAAAGGAGTACGTCAAGCAGCTCTCCGATGATGTGATCCAGCTCACCGCTGCCGGCACCATGCTGGCTCGGGCAGATCAATTTTATCGTCCCTGGAGTGAGCTGGTGCGCGGCCTTTCGGATTTTGCACTGTTCTTTGCCGACAGCTTCACCATGGGCCGCTATCCCCTGGACCCCAAGGCCGTCTGCGGCGTCACGGTCAAGCAGCTGGCCTCCTACGGCGGCAGCATCCAGACCGCCATGGAGGACATCCGCCACTATCTGGGCATGGACTATCAGGTGGTGGTGCTGGCCGGCGACGAGCGCCGGGCCCGGATGCTCAGCGAAATGCTGCAAAACCACGACATTTCCGCCGGCTTCGCGGTGCAGCCCAAACGGCTGCCGGAGCCGGGCACCTGTCTCGTCACCGTGGGCACCCTGTCCTCGGGGCTGGAGTATACCCACGCGAAATTCGCCATCATCACCGACACCCAGATCGCCGGCGGCCTCCGGCGGCAGTCCAGGCACCGGAAGAGCAAGTCCAACCGGGAGGCCATCACCAGCTGCGCCGATCTCTCGGTGGGGGACTTGGTGGTCCACGATGTCCACGGCATCGGCCGCTTCGGCGGCATCGTGCAGATGCCCGTGGACGGAGCGGTGAAGGATTATATCAAGATTCATTTTGCGGGCTCCGACTGCCTCTACGTTCCGGCCACCCAGCTGGACATGGTGTCCAAATACATCGGCGCCGGGGAAGATCACCCGGTGAAGCTCTCGAAAATGGGCGGCGCCGACTGGAACCGCACCAAGACCCGGGCCCGTGTGGCCGCCAAGAAGCTGGCGGTGGATCTGCTGGCCCTCTACGCCCAGCGCTCCAAGGCCGAGGGCCACGCCTTCGCGCCGGACAGCCCCTGGCAGATGGAGTTTGAAGAGCGCTTCGGCTATCTGGAGACCGAGGACCAGCTCCGGTGTATCCGGGAGATCAAAAACGACATGGAGAAGCAGACACCCATGGACCGCCTGCTCTGCGGCGACGTGGGCTACGGCAAGACCGAGGTGGCCCTCCGGGCGGTGATGAAGTGCATCCTGGACGGCCAGCAGGCGGCCATCCTGGTGCCCACCACGGTGCTGGCCCAGCAGCACTACCAGACTGCCGTCCAGCGGTTTTTCGGCTTCCCGGTGGAGATCCGGGTGCTCTCCCGCTTCAACAGCGCGGCGGAGAACAAGAAGACTCTGGCGGACATCCGCTCCGGCGAATGCGATCTGGTGGTTGGCACCCACAAGCTGCTGCAGAAGAACGTGGAGTTCAAGCGCCTGGGTCTTCTGATTGTGGACGAGGAGCAGCGCTTCGGCGTGGGCCACAAGGAGCACATCAAGGAGATGAGCAAAGGCGTGGACGTGCTGACGCTCTCCGCCACGCCCATCCCCAGAACGTTGAATATGGCCCTCTCCGGCATCCGGGACATGTCCACCATCGAGGAGCCGCCCCAGGACCGCATGCCTGTGCAGACCTTCGTCATGGAGCACGACTGGGCCATCCTCTGCGACGCCATGCGCCGGGAGCTCCAGCGGGGCGGGCAGGTGTATTACCTCCACAACCGCATTGACTCCATTGAGCGCACGGCCCTGCGTCTGCGGGAGATGCTGGACAACGTCACCGTCTCCGTGGCCCACGGCCAGATGAACGAGGAGGAGCTCTCCGCCGTCATGCGCAGCGTGGCGGAGGGGGAGACCCAGGTGCTGGTCTGCACCACCATCATCGAGACCGGCATCGACATCCCCAACGTCAACACCCTCATCATCGAGGACGCGGACAAAATGGGCCTTGCCCAGCTCCACCAGCTTCGCGGCCGCGTGGGACGCTCCAACCGAAGAGCCAGCGCCTATCTCACCTTCCGGCGGGGCAAGCAGATCACGGAGATCGCGGAAAAGCGCCTGAACGCCATCCGGGAGTTCGCGGAGTTCAACTCGGGCTTCCGCATCGCCATGCGGGACCTGGAGCTGCGCGGCGCCGGCAACATCCTGGGCGCGGAGCAGTCCGGCCACATGATCGATGTGGGCTATGACATGTATCTGAAGCTGCTGGAGGAGGCTGTGCAGGAGGCCCGGGGCGAGCGGCCCCAGAAAAAGGCCGAGTGCTCGGCAGACCTGGCCATCACGGCCAACATCCCCGAGAGCTACGTCCCCTCCCAGGAGCATCGGCTGGATCTCTACCGCCGCATGGCGCTGGTGCGCAGCGAGGAGGAGGCCGACGATCTCATGGACGAGATCATCGACCGCTTCGGCGACCCGCCGCCCCAGGTCAACGCCCTGCTGCAGGTGGCGCTGCTCCGGGCCGACGCCGGCAAGGCCGGCATCACCGAGATCGCTCAGAAGAAGGGCGAGCTGCGCTTCCTCATGACAGATTTCGACATGCGCGTGGTCAACGACCTTTACCAGAAGCCGGAATTTAAACGCCGATTGCGGGTAGACACGGGTGCCGTCCCGGGTGTATTATTAAAGATAAGCCAACCCAACCGCATCCTCTCCGAGGCCCGGGGCTTCATCGCCGCCTGGGCGGAGACCGCGGCGCGCTTCGCGCCCGGGGAAGCGGAAAACGATAAAGGAGTTTAATCTATGAAGCGAAACCTTTCTCTCCTGCTGGTTCTGGCCATGCTGCTTCTGGCGCTGACGGGCTGCACCTCCACCGAGGTGCGCAGCTACAGCGAGGACGCCGCCGCCGAGAACGAGGACGTCTTTGCCAACGCCCTGACCGCCTATCCCTCCGACAAGCAGGTGGGCACCATCAACGGCACGCCGGTCTACTGGAACGAGTATGCCTACAACCTGGCCTACTACGGCTCCCAGATGGCGAACTACAGCGAGGACGGCACCGTGGACTGGAGCGCCGTCTATGACGAGGACAGCGGCGAGACCTACGGCCAGCTGCTGCAGGAATCTGCCATCCAGGGTCTGAAGCAGTACCACATCATCGAGGCCAAGGCTGCGGAGTACGGCGTGGAATTCGGCGACGAGGGCGAGGCCTTCGTCCAGGACATGGTGGACCAGACCCGCGAGGGTATGCTGGGCGAGGAGGCCACCGAGGAGGATCTGGCCGAGGCCCTGCGCACCAACTACTATGTGGACATGGACGTCATGCGCTACCAGGGCAAGATCCAGTATCTCTATGACGGCCTGTTCGCGGAAATCTTCGGCGAAAACGGCGAGAAGGTCACCGACGAGGAAGTGGCCGAGTTCATTCAGGAGTCGGGCTATCTCCACGCCAAGCACATCCTCTGGCAGGTCACGGACGAGGAGGGCAACGAGCTCTCTGAGGCCGAAAAGCAATCCCAGCTGCAGAAGGCCCAGGCCGCTGCCGCGGAGCTCCAGGCCATCACCGACCAGAAGGCCCGTGAGGCCCGGTTCGATGAGATCATGAAGGCCGAGAGCCAGGACCCCGGTCTGGAGTATTATCCCGACGGTTACGTCTTCGGCACCGGCGAGATGTACGAGGAGTTTGAAACCGGCGCCGCCGCCCTGGAGGAGTATCAGGTCTCCGACGTGGTCACCACCGCCGCCGGCTATCACGTCATTCTCCGCCTGCCCCTGGACGGCGACACCGTCATCGACCAGGACACCGACGGCAAGGACATCACCGTCCGCTACGCCGCCGCCTCCCAGAACTTCAACGCCCTGGCCGACGGCTGGGTGGAGGAGGCCGAGGTGGTCTGGGAGAATGGTTTTGACAACCTCGATCTGGACAAGGTCTTCCAGGCCAAGTCCGGCGGATTCTTCCAGAAGCTGCTTGGAAAATAAGATAAAAAAATAACACACCGGCCGCCCTGTGTCCCTTTTGGGACATGGGGCGGCTTTTGGGTGGACGAAAACCTTAAAAATTCTTAAATATCCAGCCATAAGCAGGAAAAAACGCTTTACGGGTCATGGGGTTGTATGTTAGACTCAAAGTTGTATACACCTAATTAACGGAAACGCTATGAAGGGGGAAATGACATGAAAAAACGTATGCTTTCCATGCTTCTGCTGGTGGCCATGCTCGTCGCGCTGTTTTCCGGCATGACGGTTTCGGCCTCCGCTGCAGAGGGGGACGCCGGGGAATCGGCAAGCGTGGAAAAATGGGACTTCAAAGCCGTGTTCAAGGCCAACCTCTATGTGGCCGCGAATCCGGAGGCGGGACTGCCGGGCGATGTGGCCGTGCAGTTCAAGACCGCCGGCATGGGCACGCTCTATCTGCCCGGCAGCGTGAAGGACGCCTCTCAGCTGTCTCTCTGCTGGGATGACCCAAATCTGGAGGTCACCAAAGACGGCGTGACCTATGAAAGCGGCACGGCCCCGGTGGCGGCAGAGAACGAGAGCGTCTGCTACCGCATGA
>CAMHRJ010000042.1 GCA_946187475.1 uncultured Clostridia bacterium
GGGTCAGAGGCATGTTCGCGCCCTCGAACACGGCCATGCAGCCGTTGTCGACCAGCGCCTGGGCGCCGGCGGCGTCCATCTCGTTCTGGCTGGCGCAGGGGTGCGCGATGTCGCACTTGACGTTCCAGATGTTCTTGCAGCCCTCGTGATACTCAGAGCCGGGAACCTCGTCAGCATAGACGCTGATGCGGGCGCGGCGCTTCTGCTTGATGTCGAACAGCACCTTCAGGTTGATGCCGTTGGGATCATAGATGTAGCCCTTGGAGTCGGACATGGCAACGACCTTGCCGCCGAACTGGGTGACCTTCTGCGCGCAGTACTGCGCGACGTTGCCGGAGCCGGAGACCACGACGGTCTTGCCCTCGTAGCTGTCGTTCTTCAGGTGCTTGAGCGCCTCGACGCTGTAGTAGCAGACGCCGTAGCCGGTGGCCTGGGTGCGGGCCAGGGAGCCGCCGTAGGTCAGGCCCTTGCCGGTGAGCACGCCGCCGTCGAAACGGTCAACGATCTTCTTGTACTCGCCGAACATATAGCCGATCTCGCGAGCGCCAACGCCGATGTCGCCGGCGGGGGTATCGGTGAACTGGCCGATGTGACGATAGAGCTCGTTCATGAAGCTCTGGCAGAAACGCATGACCTCGGCGTCGCTCTTGCCCTTGGGGTCAAAGTCGGAGCCGCCCTTGCCGCCGCCCATGGGGAGGGTGGTCAGGGAGTTCTTCAGAATCTGCTCGAAGCCCAGGAACTTAATGATGGAGAGGTTGACAGAGGGGTGGAAACGCAGACCGCCCTTGTAGGGGCCGATGGCGGAGTTGAACTGCACGCGGTAACCGCGGTTGACCTGCACCTTGCCATTGTCGTCCACCCAGGGAACGCGGAACATGATGATGCGCTCAGGCTCGACGAAGCGCTCGATCAGGCCGGCAGCCTCCCACTCGGGGTGCTTGTCGACAACCAGCTGCAGAGACTCGAAAACCTCCTCAACGGCCTGCAGGAACTCAGGCTCACCGGGATGGTTCTTCTCCACGTCGGCATACACGCGCTTCAGATAATCATTTTGTAGCATGTTCTTGTACCTCTTTCCTAAAAATAATTTGCTTTCTTTGTTGCACCTGACAGGCCCGTAGCCCGTCATCTGTATCTTACCCCCAAATTTTACGGATTGCAATTGATGAATTAGATAGAAAAGTCCGAAAAAATTGGTCATTTTTGCTAACTGATTCGCGAAAAAATTAACCAATTTCGTTAAAACGACGAAAATAATGAATGAATCTTATGAAAATTATTGATAAAAGCCGTGTTCCGCTCCGGCTAGAAATATAATTTGTTTTGAAATTTATATAAATTTACTTGACAAAGTTTGCGGTATAGCGTACAATCGATACAGATCGAAAGGTTGGTGTTTTGCATGAAAAAAACATTATACAGTCTGATGCTCAACGAGGAGGTCGTCCGGGAGATCGACGCTCTGGCCCACCAGATGGGCACGAACCGCTCGGCCCT
Organism: uncultured Clostridia bacterium; assembly: GCA_946187475.1. Lineage (GTDB taxonomy): Bacteria > Bacillota > Clostridia > Oscillospirales > Oscillospiraceae > CAG-103. The sequence goes on from CAMHRJ010000042.1 coordinate 1,498, forward strand.
GATCAACCAGATCCTGGCGGACTATGTCTCGGTGCTGACGCCGGAGCGCCGGATCGAGAACATCTTCCACGCCATCGAGGAAATGGTGGCCCCGGCCCGGGAGCTGGTGCCCTTCTTCGTGCCCAACGCCATGACCATGACCCTCAAGAGCAGCTTACAATATAAATATCGTCCCACGGTGAAGTACGAGGTGGCCCTGTCACGGGGCGACGGCGAAGAGCTGGGCGAGCTGACCGTGGCCTTCCGCACCCAGAGCACGGAGCTGCTGGAGCGCATGGCCTATTTCTTCCGGCTGTGGAAGCAGATCGAGGACGTGCATCTGGCGCCCCACCGGAGCGTGCCGGCCCGGTATGCCCTCTACGACGGGAAGTTCACCCGCACCCTGGCCCTGCCCCAGGACCGGGACTACACCAGCGACGAGATCGCCCGGGGCATCTCAGAATACATTAAACTATTCGACCATCTGATGAAAGGCTGCCTCTCCGGCCGCTACACCCCCAACGAGGTGGAGGCCATCTATATGACCCAGGTAAGAGGCGGACAGATCATCGTGTGAGTGTGGAGTGTGAAGTGTGGAGTTTAAAAGTAATTCCACATTTCTGCGCTGAATTGGAGTTTAACGTTTGCACTGAAATAGAATTTGTAGGGGAGGGGCTTGCCCCTCCCGCCGACGAATGCCTGTGTTAACGGGAGGGGCAAGCCCCTCCCCTACGAGCACCATCGAAGTGCGGCGTAAATCCATCATCCCGATAAATTCAAATTTGAATCCCGCAACTCCACACTCCTAACACCTCCCTCCACCCTATCTATGTATATTCATCCTTACGAAAGGAGCTTTCGATACCATGAACGCTGAGAAATTCACCCAAAAGACTTTGGAAACCATCCAGACCGCCCAGAGCATGGCTCAGGAAAACGGCAACCAGTATCTCACGCCGGAGCACCTGCTCTATGCCCTGATCGACCAGGACGGCGGCCTGATCGGCACGCTGCTGGGCCGCATGGGCGTGGACTGCGACACGGTGCTGGCAGAGCTGGACACCGTCATCACCAATATGCCCCGGGTCTCCGGCGGCGGCAGCGAGGTCTACGCCTCTGGCGAGACCGGCAAGGTGCTGGCCTTTGCCGAGCGAGTGGCCAAGAACATGCAGGACGACTATATCTCCGTGGAGCACCTGATGCTGGGCATCTTCCAGCACCCCACCCGGGACATCAAGCGCATTTTCAACAGCCACGGCATCACCAAGGACGGTTTTTCCACCCAGCTGAGCAAGGTTAAGACCGGCCGCGTCACCACCGACGACCCGGAGAGCACCTATGACGCGCTGCAGAAATACGGCACGGACCTGGTGGAGCGGGCCCGGGAGGGCAAGATGGACCCGGTCATCGGCCGGGACGCGGAGATCCGCAACGTGATCCGCATCCTCTCCCGCAAGACCAAGAACAACCCCGTCCTCATCGGCGAGCCCGGCGTGGGCAAAACCGCCATCGCCGAGGGTCTGGCCCAGCGCATCGTCCGGGGCGACGTGCCCGAGGGACTGAAGGACAAAACCGTCTTCTCCCTGGACATGGGCGCGCTGGTGGCCGGCGCGAAGTACCGGGGCGAGTTTGAAGAGCGCCTCAAGGCCGTGCTGGAGGAGATCAAAAAGAGCGAGGGCCGCATTTTGCTGTTCATCGATGAGCTGCACACCATTGTGGGCGCCGGCAAGACCGAAGGCAGCATGGACGCGGGCAATTTGCTGAAACCCATGCTGGCCCGGGGCGAGCTGCACTGCATCGGCGCCACCACCCTGGACGAATACCGCAAGTACATCGAAAAGGACGCCGCCCTGGAGCGCCGGTTCCAGCCGGTACAAGTGGACGAGCCCACCGTGGAGGACACGGTGAGCATCCTCCGCGGTCTGAAGGATCGCTACGAGATCTACCACGGCGTGCGCATCCACGACAGCGCCCTGGTGGCCGCCGCCACTCTCTCCCACCGGTACATCACCGACCGGTTCCTGCCGGACAAGGCCATCGACCTGGTGGACGAGGCCTGCGCCCTGATCCGCACGGAGATCGACTCCATGCCCTCGGAGCTGGACGATCTGCGCCGGCGCATCATGCAGATGGAAATCGAGGAAATGGCCCTCAAGAAAGAGGACGACCAGCTCTCCAAGGACCGGCTGGAAAAGCTCACCCGCGAGCTGGCCGAGCAGAAGGACAAGTTCAACGAGATGAAGGCCCGCTGGGACACCGAGAAGAACAGCGTGGAGGAGGTCAAGCGCATCAAGGGCGAGATCGACCGCCTGCACGTGGACATCGAAAACGCCCAGCAGCAGTATGAGTATGAAAAGGCCGCCCGGCTCCAGTACGCGGAGCTGCCGCGCCTGGAGCAGCAGCTCAAGGAGGCCGAGGAGGCCGCCGAGCGCCGCAGCGGCGGCAACTCTCTGGTGCAGGACACAGTCACCGAGGAGTCCATCGCCGGCATCGTGGCCCGCTGGACGGGCATCCCCGTGGCGAAGCTCATGGAGGGCGAGCGGGAAAAGCTTCTGCACCTGGACGAGATTCTCCACAAGCGGCTCATCGGTCAGGACGAGGCGGTGCAGAAGGTCTGCGAGGCCATCTGGCGCAGCCGCGCCGGCATCGCCGACCCCAACCGGCCCATCGGCAGCTTCCTGTTCCTGGGTCCCACGGGCGTGGGCAAGACGGAGCTGGCAAAATCCCTGGCCGAGAGCCTCTTCGACGACGAGAACAACATGGTGCGCATCGACATGACCGAGTACATGGAGAAGTTCAGCGTCTCCCGGCTCATCGGCGCGCCTCCGGGATATGTGGGCTATGACGAGGGCGGCCAGCTGACCGAAGCCGTGCGCAGAAAACCCTACAGCGTGGTCCTCTTCGACGAGGTGGAAAAGGCCCACCCGGACGTGTTCAACATCCTGCTGCAGATCCTGGACGACGGCCGCATCACGGACTCCCAGGGCCGCACCGTGGACTTCAAGAACACCATCATCATCCTCACCTCCAACCTGGGCAGCCAGTACCTGCTGGACGGCATCGACGAAAACGGCAACGTCACCGAGGAGGCCCGGGCCGCCGTAAACGGCGAGCTCCGCCGCTCCTTCCGTCCGGAATTCCTGAACCGGCTGGACTCCACCGTGTTCTTCAAGCCTTTGACCAAGGACAACCTGAGCCACATCATCGACAACCTGATCTCCGGTCTCCGGGGCCGTCTGGCGGACCGCCAGCTGAAGCTGGAGCTGACAGAGAGCGCAAAGCAGCACATCATCGACCACGGCTTCGACCCGGTCTATGGCGCGCGTCCCATGAAGCGCTATCTCCAGAGCGAGGCCGAGACCCTCATTGCCCGGACCATCCTCCAGGGCGACCTCCACGCCGGGGCCACCATGGTCATCGACGAGCAGGAGGGCAGCCTGCTCTGCCGGGTACAGTAAATGGAGCTGCAGGGGCGATTCACGAATCGCCCGGTGTAAATCTTGCTGTGCACCAAAAGAGATGTCATTGCGAACCAGCCCGCAGGCTGGTGTGGCAATCCGCATCCCCCGGCGGCGGGGTGGAAACTCGTAATGAGTTGGTGCGGAACGGATTCGCCTGAATCATGCGAAACCGATCTGTCAATACTGCAAGGAACGGATTGCCACGTCGCTTCGCTCCTCGCAATGACATTCTATTTTAGGTTTTGCGTAGAGCCCATCTCCCCTGCCCGGTTGAAAAACGCGGTCATTTGTATTATACTGTTCCCATCTGAAACCGGCAGGAGGGTCGGCTATGATTCCGTGCCTTTACATCATCATCCCGTGCTACAACGAGCAGGAGGTTCTGCCTCTGACCGCGCCCATGTTCCGGCAGAAGCTGCTGGATCTGATCGCGGCGGAGAAGATCGCATCCACGAGCCGCATCCTTTTCGTCAACGACGGCAGCAAGGACAAGACCTGGGAGCTGATCTGCAAGATGGCCGAGGCCGAGGAGCACATCATCGGCATCAGCCAGAGCCGCAACCGCGGCCACCAGAACGCCGTGCTGGCCGGGCTCATGGAAGCCAAGGACCGCTGCGACATCACCATCAGCATCGACTGTGACGGTCAGGACGACATCGACGCCATGGACAAAATGGTGGACGCCTATCTGGCCGGCAGCGAGGTGGTCTACGGCGTGCGCTCCAACCGGGACTCCGACAGCTTCTTCAAGCGCCACAGCGCCCAGGCATTCTATAAATTCCTCTCCGCCATGGGCGCGGACATCGTCTACAACCATGCGGACTACCGGCTGGTCTCCAGCCGGGTGCTGCAGGAGTTTGCGGACTTCGAGGAAGTGAATCTCTTCCTCCGGGGCCTGATCCCCATGGTGGGCTTCCAGAGCACCACGGTGGAGTACGTCCGCAAGGAGCGCCTGGCCGGCGAGAGCAAGTATCCCCTGCGGAAGATGCTCGGTCTCGCGGCAGACGGCGTCACCAGCCTCTCCGTCAAGCCCCTGCACCTCATCATGAATTTCGGTGTGCTGGTGGCCATCATCAGTTTCATCGGCTGCATCTGGGCGCTGATCACCGCCATCTGCGGCAAGTCCGTGGCCGGCTGGGCCAGCATGACCTGCATCATCTGCTTCGTGGGCGGCGTGCAGCTCATCAGCCTGGGCATCATCGGAGAGTACATCGGTAAAATCTATCTAGAGACCAAGCGCCGTCCGCGGTACATCATCAGCGAACGTACTTGGGAGCCGGAAAAATAAGCTTGCTTTTTCCCGTCAAAAACCGTATAATCTAAAAACGCCCGGCGGAATCTCCGGTTCCGCCGGCATGTGGAGCGTTACCGAAGTGGTCATAACGGGGCGGTCTTGAAAACCGTTAGGAGGCAACTCCACGGGGGTTCGAATCCCTCACGCTCCGCCACGTCAGAAGAACACAGTATGGTCATGTGCCGCCGCAAGCGACAGCACATCGACCGTCTGTGTTCTTCTTCCTTTTCCACGAAAAAACGTTTGGTTTTTTCGTGGTTTTTGTGGTCATGCGCCGCCGCAAGCGGCGTCACATCGACCGTCTGTGTTCTTCTTCCTTTTCCATCCCGAATCCACGATGCAGATTCGGGATGGTTTTGAGCCCGCACCTGGTTTATGCTCGTAGGGGAGGGGCTTGCCCCTCCCGTATTTTTGCCGCATTTTCAAACGGGAGGGTCAAGACCCTCCCCTACACACTTTAAATATGTGCGGAAGAAGAATCCACACACGGGCGATTCGTGAATCGCCCCTACATGGATGTCAGGAATGCGAAAACCTACAATTATGCATTGCGCTCCCGGCACGGACGTGGTATAATAATTTTACCATTTAATTCAAAGAAGTAAGCAGAAGACCGGTAAACGACGAAAGGAGGCGCCCCTCATGATTGGCAGACAGGTCATCCTGATCAACAAGTCCCTCACGCTCCAGGAGCTGGAGCAGTTCATGCAGGAAAACTGGGACAAGGAGCAGTACAGCAATTTTCAGATCGGCAAGCCTACCGCCGCATCCGTGGAGGAATACATTTTGCTCCCCGCCACGGAGCGGTTTCTGGTCATCGTTTATCCCCGCAGCGCCGGCGGACTCTTCAGCAAGGACAACAAGATCATCCTGTCCACGGCGGACACGCCGGCAGGCGCAAAGGCCGCGCTGCTGGAGTATTTCCCTGCCAGAGGCCCCATCACGAAGCTTTGGCAGACCAGCCAGGTCATGAACGCTGAAAAGGAGCGCAAAGGCCCCGCGGAGGAGGTGCTCCAGATGTACACCGCGCACATGAAGGATCTGCTGGGAAGAAACGGAATGCTCAAATAAACCCGACGCTGATCCCGAAAGCGCCGCAGTCCTCCGTGGATTGCGGCGTTTTTTTGATCTGTCTTTGCGATTTCATTGCATGTGAAGCGCAAGAATGAATTGCAGTTCGCGCAAAGACGTGCTATAATATGAAAAATACCCCACCCGAGGAGGTTTCAGCCATGATCATCACCATCAGCAGAGAATACGGCGCCGGCGGACATTCCATCGGCAAGAGCGTTGCCAAAGAGCTGGGCGTTGAGTTTTACGACCGGGACATCATCCGCGCCACCGTCAAGGAAAGCGGTGTGGAGACGCCGGAGGTGGAGCGCGTGGAGGAAGAGCTCACCCGCTCGCAGATCTTCTGGCGTGCCATCTCCCCCAACGGCTACATCGATCTGCAGGACAACATCCGCGCCATCGAAAAGAGCGTCATGCTGGAGTTGGCGGCGAAGGGCTCCTGCGTCATCCTCGGCCGCTGCGCCGACGTGATCCTCGCCCAGGCCGGCATCCCCTGCCTGAACGTGTTCCTCTATGCCGACGACGTGCACCGTGCCGTCCGGGTCTCCCAGCTGATCGACAGCAAGAACCCCAACGAGATCCAGAAGGCCATGAAGAAGCACGACCTGGCCCGGCAGACCTTCTATGAGCAGTTCACCGGCCAGCGCTGGGGCGACAGCCGGAACTACAATCTGTCCCTGGACACCGGCTTTTTGGGCTACGATGCCTGCGTGAAGATGATCTGCGACGCCGCCCGCGGCGCCGAAGCGCTCCAGGCCTGAGTAAAACCATATCCCCACGGCGAAAACCGCTTGACTTTGGCAGTTTTCGCCGTTTTTGCGCATTCGGCATCCGGCATTCTACACAAAAAGTCTCTCATTCGTTTCGTTTTGCGAGAAACCATTGACTTTTTTATTGTGAAATTATATACTAACTGTACAAAACCAGTACAGTTATCAATGGAAAATTTTGTAAGATCTGAGAAGGCATATTTTTAAGGAGGGAATTCACTTGGAAGTCAGAGAGAACCTAATCAGACTATGTGAAAAAATCAATGACGGCCTGTACAAAATCACGCCAGACTGCGCGGAGTACAAAGCGCTGGAGCAGTGGATCACCGATGACCAGATCACGGTCATGCAGGCACTGATCAGCATGAAGCCCGCGTTCGTTCCCGGTATCGCGCGCAGAGCCAAGATGTCCATCCCCAAGACGAAGGAGATCCTGCACGAGATCACCGCCATCGGCCTCGTGGTGCAGGTCATCGTGCCGAAGGTCGGTCTGGAGATCTACCTCCTGCCGCCCTACACCCCCGGCATCTTCGAGTTCCTGCTCTCGAACAAGCCCTTTGTGGAAGCGCATCCCGAGATCGCCTACGCCTTCCATCAGCACGCCACCACCAGCCAGGAAGACCACGCCATGAACACCCCCATGGGTGCCGGCGTCATGCGCGTCATCCCCGTGGAGAGCGCCATCCCCGCCGATGCGCAGAAGGTGGACAACGAGAGATGTTCCAAGTACATTGAGGACAACGAGGGCCACCTGAACATCGCGCCCTGCCAGTGCCGCCGCGTCCGCCGCATGATGGGCGAAGGCGCCGGCGATCTGGATGAGGATTACTGCCTGTTCATGGGCCGCATCGCGGACCTGTTCACCCACAACGGCTGGGGCCGCCCCGTCAGCGTGGATGAGGCCAAGGCCATCATCAAGCGCGCCGACGACATCGGCTGCGTGCACCAGATCACCACGCTGCACTCCGGCGAGACCTTCGCCATCTGCAACTGCCAGGTGGAGAGCTGCCTCGCTCTGGGCGTGACCCAGTACTTCAACACCCCGAACTTCACCAAGAGCAACTACGTGGCCGAGATCGACCCCGAGAAGTGCGTTGCCTGCGGCCGCTGCACCGATCACTGCGCCAACAACGCCATCAAGATGGGCCAGAAGCTCTGCGCCAAGGAGCCCATCGTCCACGAGTATCACGAGCTGCCCGACGACCTCGAGTGGGGTCCGGACCGCTGGAACGTGGATCACCGCTCCAACCGCGAGTACATCTCCCCCGAGGGCACCGCGCCCTGCAAGACCGCATGTCCCGCGCACATCGCCGTGCAGGGTTACATCAAGCTGGCCGCCGAGGGTCGTTATCTCGAGGCGCTTGAGCTGATCAAGAAAGAGAACCCCCTGCCCGCCGTCTGCGGCGCCATCTGCAACCGCAAGTGCGAGGAAGTCTGCACCCGCGGCGACATCGACGCCCCCGTGGCCATCGATGAGATCAAGAAGTTCATCGCTGCCCAGGAGCTGGATCGCAGCAAGCGCTTCGTTCCCAGAAGACCCTATGACTACAGCGACAAGAAGGTCGCCATCATCGGCGCCGGCCCTGCCGGTCTGAGCTGCGCCTACTTCCTGGCCACCTACAACTACTCCGTCACCGTGTTCGACAAGAACGAGCAGCCTGGCGGCATGCTCCGCTACGGCATCCCGAACTTCCGTCTGGAGAAGGCCGTTCTGGACGCCGAGATCGACGTGCTGAAGGAGCTGGGCGTCATCTTCAAGTGCGGCGTCGAGGTCGGCAAGGACGTCACCATCGCCGAGCTGCGCAAGCAGGGCTATGACGCGTTCTACCTGGGCATCGGCGCCCAGAAGTCCGCCGAGCTGGGCATCCCCGGCGAGGATCTGAACGGCGTTATGGGCGGCGTGGACTTCCTGCGTGAAGTCAATGCCGGCAGAGCCCCCGAAGTGGGCAAGAAGGTCGTCTTGGTCGGCGGCGGCAACGTGGCCATGGACGTGGCCCGCGCAGCTGTGCGTCTGGGCGCGGAGGTCACCGTGGCCTACCGCCGCACCGAGAAGGACATGAAGGCTGACCCGGCCGAGGTCGAGGAGGCCAAGGAAGAGGGCGTCAAGTTCCTGTTCGAGCACGTGCCCGAGAAGGTCGAAGGCTCCCGCGGCAAGGTCAAGGCCCTCGTCTGCAAGGACGGCAAGAAGGTCGAGTGCGACACCATCCTGGCTGCCATCGGCCAGCGCATCGACTTCGGCAAGCTGGATCTCGGCGCCATCAAGCCCGACGAGAAGGGCCGCGTGGCAGCGGACGAGATGACCTACCAGACCGCGCAGGAAGACATCTTCGTCGGCGGCGACGTCCACACCGGACCCAAGTTCGCCATCGACGCCATCGCCCAGGGCAAGCAGGCGGCCATCTCCATCCACCGCTACGTGCACCCGGGCCAGAGCCTGACCATCGGCCGTGACCGTCTCACCTACCACGCTTTCGACAAGGACAACGTGGACTTCGATTCCGTCAAGCGCGCCAACAACAAGGTCAAGCGCCAGGTGCCGAAGAAGGATAAGTCCAAGGCCTGCACCTTCCGTGACGACCGTCTGGCCTTCAGCGAAGAGCAGATGAAGAAGGAAGCCTCCCGCTGCCTCGGCTGCGGCGCCTCCTGGGTCGATCCCAACAAGTGCCTGGGCTGCGGCGTCTGCACCGTGCGCTGCAAGTTCGACGCCATCCACCTCAAGAAGCTCACCTACAACGAGAGCATCGATTATGAGAAGCGCGCCAAGGTCTTCCCCGAGTTCAAGGAAGCCAGACGCAAGAGAATCGAGATCCGCAAGATGGCGGAGCAGAAGTAAGCTTCCGCGCATCCTGACACAAGCAATCTGACCCAAGGGCTGTGCAGCCGGGACAATTGCCCTGGCTGCACAGCCCGATGCTTTCAGCGGAGAGACAGGATGAAAAAACTTAAAGGAATCTGGATTCTGCCGGCCCTGCTGCTGGTCTGGTTCGGCATTGCGCTGGGACTGCGCGCCGGACTGCCGGAGACGCTGTCAGCAGAAGAAAACACCTTCCTGCTGCAGCAGCTGGAAACCTGGTGCATGGACCCGGAAAATGCCCGCACGGATGTGCTCTGGGATGCCCAGGGGACGCCCCGGTATCTGTACATCACCAGCCCCGGCGGGTATCAGACAGAGGCGGAAAGCCGGGATGGGTATCTGATCTATGATCGCTTCGGCCGCAGCTTCTGCAGCGGCGGAGATTTTGACCGCTTCGCCCCCTACCCGGAGGCGCAGAAGTTCTATGAGCCGCCCCTCTCCCTGGTGATGCTGTCGAAGGATCTGCCCGATGAGGTGGATCCGGCCCAGGAGGGCTATTATCTTTTTGGCCCCGGCGAGCATCTGGAGCGCTTCTCCCCCGGCGTGCTCGGCTGGCTGTGGAGCAATCTGAAGCTCCCCGCCCAAGCCCTGCGCGGACTGATCACAACCGGATAAAAGACGCCCACGGGCGTCTTTTTTTGTGTGCAAATTGGGAGTTTAACGTTTGCACTGAAATAGAATTTGTAGGGGAGGGGCTTGC
>CAMHRJ010000043.1 GCA_946187475.1 uncultured Clostridia bacterium
AGGGCGTGGACCCTGCCGCGGTCTACGGCTATGACCGGGAGGAGCTGACCCACACGTCGGTGGCGGTGCAGATCGCCTCGGACAGCGCGGACGCGGGTCTCGGCATCTATTCCGCGGCCCAGCTCTACGGGCTGGACTTCCTGCCCATCTGCATTGAGGAATATGACCTGCTCATTCCGGCGAGCGCCTGGGGCACGCCCATGGTGCGCCGCCTCATTGCAACGCTCCAGAGCGACGCTTTCCGCGACCGCCTGACCGCCATGGGCGGCTATACCCTGGACCGCCCCGGGGAGGAAATCCCCTGGATGGAAGCATGAAACGATATGATGCAATTGTCATCGGCGGCGGTCTGCTGGGGTGCTTCACCGCGCGGAATCTCCGCCGGTGGGACCTCAGCACTGCGGTGCTGGAGGCTCGGGAGGACGTATGCACCGGAATCTCCCGGGCCAATACCGCCGTGGTCTACCCCGGCTATGACCACAAACCCGGTACGCTGAAGGCGGCGCTGACCGTCTCGGCGAACCGGGATTTTGACGTGCTCTGCCGGGAGCTGGACGTGCCCTTTTCCCGCTGCGGCTCCCTGATGGCGGCCTGCGGCCCGAAAGGGGAGGCGGTGCTCCGCCGGAAGTTCCGGAACGGACAGGAAAACGGCGTTCCCGACCTGCAGCTTCTGGGCCGTGATGAACTGCTCGCGTTAGAGCCGGAGCTCACGCCGGACGTGACTCTGGGCCTCTATGCCCCCACCGCCGGCACGGTGAATCCCTGGGCTCTGGGCATCGCCGCCATGGAAAACGCGGCGCAGAACGGCGCCGCGCTCGATCGAAATGCCCCCGTGACGTCCATCACGGAGGACTCCGGCGGCTACATCGTCGAAACGGAAAACGAGACCTTTTCCTGCCGGGCCATCGTCAACTGCGCGGGCCTGCGGTCCGTGGCGGTGCAGGAGCTCTGCTACCCCAGCCCGGTGCAGCTTCGCATCACGGCGGGGGACTATCTCGTCCTGGATTCCCTGACTTCCCACAGCCCCAAGCACATCGTGCAGTTTGAGCCGGAGCAGGGGAAGGGCCTCACGGCAGTCCCCACCGTGGAGGGCAACCTCCTTCTTGGCCCGTCAGAGCGGCCCGGTGTGGACTTCGGAACGACTCGGGATGGGCTGGATTTCGTGCGCAGTTTGACCCGGCAGGTGCTGCCCCAGGTGGACCTGAATGACACCATCCGCACCTTCGCCGCCCTCCGCCCGAACCCGGAGCGGCCCGACGGCAGCAGCATCCGCAGCTTCGTCATCGACCGCCCGGCAGAGCGTTTCTGGAGCTTCCTGGGCGTGAAAACCCCGGGCATGACCTGTGCCGACGCCCTGGGCCTCCATGTGGCCCGGGAACTGGCGGGAGCTTTACAGGTAAACAAGAATCCCGCCTTCCAGCCGGTACGAAATGGCATTGTCCAGGCCCGCAATCTGGACTTTGAAGCAAGAAGGCGCCTGATTGCGGAAACCCCGGAGCACGGCGAAGTGGTCTGCTGCTGCGAGGATGTGACCCTGGCGGAGATTCACGCCGCCATCAAGGCGGGAGCCACTACCGTGGACGGCGTCAAGCGCCGGGTTGGGGCCACCATGGGCCGCTGCCAGGGCAGCCGGTGCCGGCTGAAGATCGAGGCGCTTTTGCGGGAGGAGGCCGGACATGGAAACTGACCTTCTGATCATTGGCGCCGGCGCCGCCGGCCTTTCCGCTGCGGTTGGCGCATGGGAAGCGGGCTGCCGTGACATTCTGATCGCAGACCGCCGGGCGCACCTTGGCGGCGTACTGGAGCAATGCATCCACACGGGATTCCACGGCGACCTGACCGGCCCGGAATACGCCGCGCTGTTATCCTGCTCCCTGCGAGATACCGGTGTCTCCCTTCAGCTGGAGACGGAGGTGCTCTCCGTCTCACAGTCACGGGAAGCGGTGCTCTCCTCCCGAAAGGGACTGGAGCGGGTGACCTTCTCCCAGATGATTCTGGCCTCCGGCTGCCGGGAGCGGCCTCTGGGCGCGCTGGACATCACCGGCGCCCGACCCGCCGGCGTCTATACCGCCGGGGAGGCCCAGGAGATGATGAATCTCCGCAATGAAGACCCCGGCGAGAACATCCTGATTCTCGGCAGCGGCGATCTGGGCATGATCGTGGCCCGGCGCTGCTTCCTCCGGGGCAAGCGCGTCATCGCCGTTCTGGAGCAGGCGGAAACCTATACCGGCATGGCGAAAAACTACCACCGCTGCATGGAGACTCATGCCATCCCGCTCCGGGCGGGCTGCACGGTCACGGAGCTCCACGGGGAAGGACGCCTACGGGGCGTCACAGTGCGAGAGCTCGACTCTGGTTCCGAGGAATTTATCCCCTGCGATACGCTCCTGCTGGCCACGGGGCTGATCCCGGAGCAGACCCTTGTTTCCCACCTGGGTAATCCGCCCTGGCTGCACCTGGCGGGCAACTGCAATCGGGTGCACGATCTGGCGGACTCCGCCGCTGCGGAAGGCCGGAGCATCGGACTGGAAATCGGAAAAAAGTAAGAAAAAGCCGCTGCTTCGTGCAGCGGCTTTGCTTTTTATATGCCGTAAAACTCCAGAAACTGTCTGGTCTTTTCTTCTCTCGGCTCGTTCAGGACGGTTTCGGTCGGCCCCAGCTCCACGAGCTTTCCGGCGTCCAGAAACAGCACCTGCTGTGCCAGTCTTCGAGCCTGCTGGAGACTGTGGGTGATCAGCACCACAGCACAGCCGGTCTCCCGGGCGTAGTCGCCGATCAGCTGCTCCGCCGCGAGGGTGGAGGCCATGTCCATGGCGGCGGTGGGCTCGTCCAGAAGCAGCAGTTCGTAGCTGCCCAGCAGAATCCTGGCCAGGGCCATCTTCGCAGTCTCTCCGCCGGAGAGCCGCTTGGCCCGGCTGCGGCGCAGGGAAGTGAGTCCCAGAGCCTCCAGCAGCTTTGTGCGGTTGGCCTCATCTCCGCCGTTCAGGGCGAGATTCTGCTCCACCGTCATGCGGAAGGCAAAGGGCTTCTGAGGCAGAAAACCGATCTTTCCGGACGTTGTGACGGACTTGCTTCCGTCTGCCGGTTCCACCCCCGCGATCACCCGGGCCATGGTGGACTTTCCGCTGCCGTTGGCGCCGATGATGGCGGTGACGGCGCCGGGGACGATCTCCAGTTCCGGCAGATCCAGCACCCTGCGCCCGGCGTAGGTTTTCGTGAAGGCTTCTGTTTTCATCGGTGGAACCTCCTTTGCATCACGCTCAGAGCGATGTTCACCAAAAGCGACAGCACCATGAGAATCAGACCCAGGGCAATACCCAGGGAGAAGTTGCCCCGGTTGGTGTACTGCATGATGGCGGTGGTCATCACGTTGGTTTTCCAGGCAATGGCGCCGCCCACCATGCTCACGGCGCCCACCTCGGCGATGGCTCTGGCGAAGGCCAGCAGATAGACCGTGATGATGGGGTAGAGGCACTCGTTCACCAGCAAATAGAACCGCTTCCACCATCCGAAGCCCAGGCCCCGGGCGGTCTCCCGCAGGGGCGGAGCCAGCTCGGCGGCGTAGGTCTCCATGTTGCCGATGACGATGGGCGTGATCAGCACCACCTGGGCCAGGATCATGATGGGCACGGTGAACAGCAGCTTCAGATGCCGAAAGGGCCCCACGCCGGAGAACAGCAGATAAAACAGCAGACCGCAGACCACCGGCGGCATGCCCATCAGCGTGCGGTTGAGCACCACCAGCGCGCCCCGCCCGCGAAACCGGCATGCACCCAGCCAGATGCCCAGCGGCACGCCCAGCAGCAGCGCGATGACGGAGCTGGTGAGACTCACCCGGGCGGTGGTGCCCAGGATGTTCAGCAGCTCCCGATCCGCCGAGAGAATCAGCAGTATGGCTTTGTGAATGGCAGAACCCATAGGCGGCTCCTTTGTGAGAGTGTGTAGGGGAGGGGCTTGCCCCTCCCGTTTTGGGTGCGCTGGCTGTAACAGTCGGGCGGGGCAAGCCCCGCCCCTACAAATTTTGCTTTGCAAAACAGGGTATGCAGATGCATACCCTGTCAGTTTACTTCAACAGATTGAATTCGTCAATCCATGACGCCGCCGTTTGCGACGAAGGTGAGGAAGGTGGCCTTATCCGTGAGGATGTAAGCGCCCATCTCCTCGGCCATGACCAGGCAGGCGCCCATGCCGGCGTTGGCAGAGGTGTACCAGTCGGTGTAAGCCTCGAAGGTGGTGGGATCATCGGTGATGCCCAGATCTGCGGGCCAGAGGGCCAGCTCCTTCTTGTGGGTGCCGGAGCCGTCGCCGCGGCTCACGAAGGGATACTTGCCTTCGGCAATGGCGGCGAAGGCGGCCAGCACGTCCTCGGCGTCTGCAACACCGGCGGGATCATCCTTCGGGCCGCAGAGCACGAAGTAGTTGTACATATAGGTCATGCGCTCGGCTTCCATGCCGTCCACCACACGGGCAAAGCCCGCGGCGACGAACTCTTCCTCGCTCTGCTTGGCGGCCTGCTGAAGGTTTTGAAGAAACTGCCTCCCTTCATCGCCGTGCCCACCACCTCCGGTACCGGTTCTGAGACCACCATCGCCGCCGTCATCACCGATGACGAGACCCACCACAAGTACGCGGTCATGGACCTGCAGCTGGTGCCCAAGTACGCCGTGCTGGATCCCGAGATGACCCGCGGCCTGCCTCCGAAGATCACTGCTGCCACCGGCATGGACGCTCTGACCCACGCCGTGGAAGCTTACGTATGTTGGACCTACAACACCAAGGAGAGCCTCCAGTGCGCCGAGGAAGCCACCGTGGCCATCTTCAAGTATCTGGAGCGCGCCTACCAGAACGGCGACGACATGGAAGCCCGCACCGAGATGCTGATCGCCTCCTTCAAGGCCGGCTTCGCCTTCACCCGCGCCGGCGTCGGCAATGTCCACGCCATCGCCCACACCCTGGGCGGCCTGTATAACACGCCCCACGGTCTGGCCAACGCTGTCATCCTGCCCATCGTTCTGGAGGACTACGGCGAAGCCGTCTACCCGCGTCTGAGCCGCCTGGCCGAGCTCACCGGCGTCTGCACCAGCGGCACCCAGGAGCAGAAGGCCAAGGCCTTTATCAAGGAGATCCGCGCCATGAACCAGCGCATGGACATCCCCACGGGCTTCGACCACATCCAGGAGAAGGACATCCCGCAGATGATCACCTGGGCGCTGAAGGAGGCCAACCCCTTCTATCCCGTGCCCGTGGTCTACGACCGCGACCGCTGCAACAAGGTCATCCACCGCATCATCGACGAGGCGTAAGCGCTCTCGGAATAAAAAAAGAGAGACGGAACATGTTCCGTCTCTCTTTTTTACTGCTATGGACAGTTTTTGAAATCTGTCCAACAGGAAAGGCAAAATCAAAAAATCTGTCAACAAATGAAAAACAGGGTTTTTGTGGGTTTGAGAGAATCGCGTTTCAGCCGATTGACGCGGTTTTCTCCTTTTTTTATAATGCAAAGGATGTGAATTTGTATCATTCCTCCGGTGACTCCCCACTGCGAAACTGCTCGGATTTCTCAAAGGAGCGCAAAATGGCGTCCGCCGTGGCCCGGTCAATGGATTTGCTCAGTGCCTCAAACTCCTCCCAGGGCATGGGGTCTTTCTTCTCCAGCCACCAGATGTACCCGTCGAAGAAGGCATAGACGTATCGGCGGATGACGAACCGGGCGGTGTCCACGTCGGGGAAGATGTCGCCGAAGTCGGTCATGATCAGAGGAAAGAGCTTTTCAAAACAGAAGGCCCGGAAGGAATTCTGCCCGGTGAAGACAAAGGCGTTGCAGTAAAACTCCGGGTCGGAGCGCAGGGAGCGCAGGATCTCCGGGTAATACTCCCAGATAGATTTCTCCGGCCGTACCTCCACGAAGCGGCAGAAGTCATAGTTGTAGATCCACTCCACCAGATCGTATTTGTCCTTAAAGTATCGATAGAAGCTCCGGCGGCTGACGCCGGCCTTCTCCAGGATCTGCGTGGTGGAGATTCTCTCGATGGGCATGGTGCGCATCAGGGCCTTCATGGCCTCGGCAATGGCAAGTTTATTCTGTTCCGATTCCGACATGCGCTCACCTCCGAATCCTTTTGATTATTGTACCGCCGCGCCGGGGAATTGTCAAAGGGAACGTGGCACAAAAGCCATATTTTGTGCCAGAAAAATGTAGGTTAACAGATTGCGAAGCCGCAATCTGTCTGATAAAATAAACCCAAGCATCTTTACTGTACGCCTGTAATGGATTTCGAGCCTGATTTGCCTAAGCCCGTTCGGGTATGGCGGCAGGCCGTGTGCCGAAGCACACCGGGGCGCCGCTGGAAACGGCTGCGCCTTCCACCGTGAAAAGAGATCTGACTTTTTCAGTCAAAGGAGGATTTTCTATGGGCGAATGGAAGAAAACACAATGTACGGTCTGTGGCGTGAGCTGCGGCATCGAGGTGGAAGTGGAGGACGGCAAAATCATTTCCTCCCGGCCCGATAAGGACAGTCCCCGCAGCCACGGCTACGCCTGCCGCAAGGGCCGGAACACCAAGTTTTTCATGCACCACGGCGACCGTCTGGATTACCCCATGAAGCGGGTCAACGGCGAGCTGGTGCGCATCTCCTGGGATCAGGCGATCCTGGAGATCGGCAGCAAGCTGCGCAGCATCGTCGACCAGTATGGCCCCCGTGCCGTCTGCGGCATCGGCGGCGCCTCCGGCGGCGGCCAGAGCGAGTATGTGTTCCTGAAGTCGCTCATCAACGGCCTGGGCAGCCAGTACTTCTTCAACCCCATCGGCTTTGAGTTCTTGGGCAACTGGTGGAGCCACGGCAAGATTTTCGGCGACCAGATCTGCTTCACCGAGCCGGACGATGAGCGCTGTGAGGTCATGGTGCTCTGGGGCTCCAACTCCTTTGTGACCCACCAGATGTGCGACGCCAGAAAGAACATCCGCGAGCACTCCGAAAACCCGGATCAGATGCTCATCGTCATCGATCCGCGCATGTCCGAGTCTGCCCGCATGGCGGACTTCCATATCGCCAACCGCCCCGGCTCCGACGCCATCATGCTCAAGGGCCTCATCGCCCTGATCCTCCGCAAGGGCTGGGAGAACAAGGAATACTGCAAAAAGTATGTCAAGGACCTGGACAAGATCCGGCCCTGGTTCTATACCACCAACATCGAAGAGTGCTTCCGCGTGGCCGGCGTCACCATGGAGGAAATGGAAAAGCTGGCGAAGATCCTGACGACCCGGAAATGGGGCTGCCATCAGGACCTGGGCATCTTCTGCGGCCGCCACAGCACCCTCTGCAGCTACCTGATCATCATGCTGGAGGTCCTCTGCGGCGTGGCGCTGGTGCCCGGCGCCACCATCGTGCATGAGCCTTGGGCTGCCCGCGGCGAAAACATCCATGAGGATACGGACCCCAAGATCTGGCGCACCCCGGTGACCAACCGCTTCCCGGTGCTGGAGACCTTCCCCTCCTGCGTCATGCCGGTGGAGATGCTCTCCGACCGCCCGGACCGCATCCGGGCCGCCATCCGCACCCTGGGCTCTCCCATGCGTTCCTATCCCGACTCCAAGCTGGTGGAAGAGGCCTTCAAAAACCTCGACCTGCTGGTGGTCTGTGAGATCGCCTGGACCGAGGACTGCGAATACGCCGATTATGTCCTGCCGGCCAAGAGCGCCCTGGAGCGCTATGAGTTCAACGCCTTCCAGATGAACTTCCCCGAGTGCGTCATGACCCTGCGTCCTCCTGTTATCGAGGAGACTGTGGGCGAGCGTCGGGATATGTGCGAAGTTTTCGTGGAGATCGCCAAGGTGGCAGGCGCCCTGCCCAAGATCCCAAAGTTCATGTATGACGCGGCGGAAAAGGCCGTCAAGACCGGCGACCGCATGCCCTACCTCTTCGCACTGCTGGCCTTCTTGGGCGGAACGGCGATGAAGTATTATTCCGTCCGTGTCGGCGTCCTTGGCGAGACTCTGGGCAAGGCCATGGGCTCGGTCACCAAGGCTGCCGCCTGGGGCGCGGTGATGACGTCGCCCATGGCCCCCGGCCTCGCCGCGAAAGCCAAGAACCCCAAGCTGGGCATCCATCCTGTAATGGAGAAAATGCCCGGTCTGGACAACTTCTGCGCCCTGGATGCCGGCTTCGAGCAGGTCATCCGGCACCCCGAGGGCGCCGTGGTGGGCGTTGCCGACAGCGACAAACCCGAGTCCTATCTCCGCCAGCATGTGAAGCATAAGGATCACAAGATCCACCTCTACTGCGACGAGATCTATGAGGCCATGATGAACCTGACTCCCGAGGGAGAGGCCGAGGCCATCGCCCCCACGGAGGAGTTCCCCTTCATCATGTCCTCCGGCCGCCACACCGAGGACGGCCTGAACTCCATGACCCGCTACATGAAGAACATGAACCGCTACCACAGAAGCTACTACACCTTCCTCATGAACCCCGAGGACGCCAAGGAGCTGGGCTTCGAGGACGGCCAGATGGTGCGCGTGACCACCAAGGGCGGCACCGCCGAGATCCCGTTGGAGATCAGCCTCCAGGTCAACCGCGGCTACATGATGTTCCCCCACCACTACGGCCTGAAGTTTGAAGGCGAGGTCGAGGGCGTCAGCGGCGGCCAGGTCTTCAACTGGGACAACATGGATGAGATCACCGGCAACCCGTGTGTACGCTTCGTGCCCTGCCGGGTCGAGGCAGTCTGAAGGAGGTGCTGAACATGGCGAACGTGAATCTGACCATCAACGGCGTTGCCGTTTCCGTCCCCGCAGGGACCACCATTCTGGACGCGGCCAAATCCGCCGGCGTCCGTATCCCCACCCTCTGCGCCTATGAGGGCATGGGCCCCCACGCCAGCTGTCGCCTGTGCATCGTGCAGGTAGCAGGGGAGGACAAGGAAAAGCTCTCCTGCGCCGTGAAGGTGGCCGAGGGCATGGAAGTCACCACCGACAGCCCGGAGCTGTTTGAAAAGCGCAAGGCCACCCTGACGGAGATGTTCCGCCAGCACAAGGTGGACTGCCACCACTGCGTCCGCACGGGCGGCACGCGGATCGAGGACCTGGATCCCTGGTTCTGCGAAAACTGCTTCTACTGCGACTGCCAGCGGGACGGCTTCTGCGAGCTCCAGGCTCTGGCCCGGGAGTTTGGCGTCAGCCAGCTGCCCTTTGAGCCTCAGCAGCATGATTTCGTCGAGGACTGCTCTACAGGCGTCATCCTCCGGGACCCCAACAAGTGCGTCAAGTGCCGCCGCTGCGTGGATGTATGTAAAAACACCCAGGCCGTAGGCGTGCTGGGCATGGTCAAGACCGAGGCCGGTCAGACCGTCGGCGTCACCGCCGCCACCCTGGCGGAGAGCGACTGCATCCGCTGCGGCCGCTGTGTGGACGTTTGCCCCACCGGCGCGGTGTATCTGGCCGAGCACAAGGACGAGCTGCCTTACTTCGCCCATGCCCGCGGCGTGAAGACTGCGGCTCTCGTGGACGAGAGCGTCCTGCCGGAGCTTTCCAAGCTCTACGGCGGTGAGATCGATCTCCGGCAGCTTTCCGGCGCCCTGCGCAAGATCGGCGTGGACGCGGTGTACGACGCGGAAGAAGTCCGCACGGTCATCGCCGCCGAGACTGCCGCCAAGCTCTCCAAGCGCCGCAAGAAGGCTCCCGCCATCCTGGCCATGGACCCGGCCGCCAAGAACTATCTGACGCAGTTCTGCGCCGACCGCAAAGCCGATTTCCTCTTCCCGGAGACGGCGCAGGTGCGCTTTGCCGCCCTGGTGGAAGGCAAGTTCGATAAGATCTATCGCCTCAGCGGCCGCAACTCCCTGGCCGACGAGGTGCAGAAGACCGGCTGCGCCGACTTCTTCTACAATGCCCGCGAGCTTTATCGCGTCCTCAAGCGCACCGGCGCAAACCCGCTGCGTGCCATCCCCGCAGAGCTGGACACCCTGGGCGTGGCCGCAGAAAAGACGGATTACGACGCCGTGCTGGGCAGCGTAAGCTGGCAGGTGGGCGGCAAGGCCGAGGCCGTGACGCTCTCCGTGAACGGCAAGGAGGTCTCCGCGATGGTGTGCCGCAATCCTTCCCAGGTGAAGGCCGCGCTGGACGCCGACTGCGCGATCATTCGCGTAAACGCTTGACAAACGCCGCGCAATGCGGCACAATAGAGAAAATAGTTTCCGATCCGCAGGGGCCTAAAGCGACCGCCATGGCCCTGCGGACGGGGTACAGACCGGAAACGGCTGTGCCTTCCTGTTTGAAAAGGAAACCACCGTCTGTGACTGGGGGAGAAGTCTATCTCTCCTGCAATTGGGGATGGTCTGTTTTCAAACAGGCCATCCCCGTTTTGTTTGAGGTATTACCATGAAAGAAATCCGAACCGAAGAGGCCGTCGGCCATGTGCTGTGTCATGACATGACCCAGATCATCCCCGGCGTGACCAAGGACGCCCGCTTCCGCAAGGGCCACATCGTCCAGCCGGAGGACATCCCCGTTCTGCTGAGCATGGGCAAGGAGACCCTGTTCGTCTGGGAAAAGAAGCCCGGCATCCTCCACGAGGATGAGGCGGCAGACCGTCTGCGGGCCCTGTGTCAGGGCTCGAACATGCACGCCACCGCACCCAAGGAGGGAAAGGTGGAGCTGATCGCCGACTGCGACGGCCTCCTGTGGGTGGACTCCGAGCGGCTGGCCCTGGTGAACGAGATGGACCAGCTCATGATCGCCACCCGCCATGGGAACACCCCCGTCAAGGCCGGCGACAAGCTGGCCGGGACCCGGGTCATCCCGCTGGTCATCGAGGAGAAAAAGCTCAAGGCCGCCGAGGCCGCCTGCGGCGATCAGCCCCTGCTGGAGATCCTGCCCTACAAGCTCAAAACCGCCGGACTCATCACCACCGGCAACGAGGTGGCCAAGGGCCGCATCCAGGACGGCTTCACCCCGGTGATTCTGAAAAAACTGGCCTCCTACGGCATCGAGGTCACTCACCACTGCACCCCGGGCGACGACATGAACGCCATCACCCAGGCCGCCCTGGACTACCACGCTGCGGGCGTGGACATGATCCTCTGCACCGGCGGCATGAGCGTGGACCCCGACGACCGCACCCCCGGTGCCGTCAAGGCCACCGGCTGCGAGATCGTCACCTACGGCGCGCCGGTGCTGCCCGGGGCCATGTTCCTGCTGGGCTATTTTGACGACGGCACGCCCATCATGGGTCTGCCCGGCTGCGTCATGTACGCCAAAACCACGATTTTCGACCTGATGTTGCCCCGCATCGCGGCGGGCGTCCGGGTCACGAAGCGCGATCTCACCCGGCTGGGGGAGGGCGGACTCTGCCTGGGCTGCCCGGTCTGCACCTGGCCGAATTGTGGTTTTGGAAAAGGAAACTGATTATGGAAAACGGCATTTCTGTGGAGAGAGCCATCGAGCTGATCCATTTGCATACCAAATCCGTGGGCACGGAGCAAATCCCCGCCGCCTGGGCTCATGGCCGGGTGCTGGCGGCGGACGTCTGTTCGCCCATGGACCAGCCGCCCTGGCCCCGCTCACCGCTGGACGGCTACGCCCTCGGCGACCCCGGG
>CAMHRJ010000044.1 GCA_946187475.1 uncultured Clostridia bacterium
CCAACCGCTGCCTGGGTTGCAAGAAGCCGCGCTGCCGGGAGGGCTGCCCGATCCATACCAACATCCCCGAGGTCATCCGGCTGCTAAAAGACGGAAAGCTCAACGACGCCGGGTGGATGCTCTTTGAAAACAATCCGCTCACCACGGTGTGCAGCATCGTCTGCGACCACGAGCACCAATGCGAGGGACACTGCGTGCGCGGCATCAAGGATACGCCGGTGCATTTTTCGGTTATTGAGAATTACATTTCCACGACCTACGCCCACCAGATGGTCAAGGGTCCTGCGCCCTCGAACGGGCGCAGGGTGGCCATCATCGGGGCCGGGCCTTCCGGACTTACTATTGCGGTGATCCTGGCCCGCTACGGCTATCAGGTCACGATCTTTGACAGCAAAGACAAAATCGGCGGCGTCATGCGCTACGGCATCCCGGACTTCCGGCTGCCCGACGCGGTGCTGGATGATTTTGCCTACCGTCACCTGGAGCTCAAAGGGATCCGCTTCCGCCCCAACACCACCATCGGCGGCGCGATCAATCTGGACGACCTGTTCCGCGACGGCTATCAGAGCATTTTTGTCGGCGCCGGACTCTGGCGGCCGAAAACGCTGCATATCAAGGGCGAGACGCTTGGGCACGTTGCCTTTGCCATCAATTATCTGGCATCTCCCTCGGCCTTCCGCTTGGGGGAACAGGTGATCGTGATCGGCTCGGGCAACTCCGCCATGGACTGCGCCCGCACGGCAATCCGCCAGGGGGCGCGCAACGTCACCGTATTCAATCGCCGTGACAAAATCGCGGCCAGCCAGTATGAATCCAGCTATGCCAGGCTCGAGGGTGTGGAGTTCGTGATGATGAAGAGCCCTGTTGAGATCCGCGACGACGGCGTTGTCTTCGCAGACAACGAATTTGATGAGGAAGGAAAGCTCCGCGCCGTCCCCGGCTCGGAAAAGCTCTACCCCTGCACCGGCGTCATTGTAGCGGTCAGTCAGGAATTGGGAAGCAACATCATCAACACCACCAAAGGGCTTGAACGGGGACGCAGCGGCATCATCGCCGTGGATGAGGACGGTCACACCTCCCGTCCCGGCGTATTCGCGGCGGGCGATATCGCCCACGGCGCCCGCACAGTCGTCGAGGCGGTAGCCACCGGCAAGCGCGTGGCGGAGAGCATGCACGCCTATATGCAATCTCTGCCCTTGGCGCAGACGAGCGATTATCCCAATGTACCGACTGCCGAAACCATCAGCGCCTCCGCCCAGGCGGAGCAACTGCTGTGAGCTACTTGTAATTCTCCTTCCGGTACTCTTGTGGGAGCTGACCGGTAACTTCGCGGAAAACGCGGGCAAAGTGGCTCGGCGCGCAAAATTGCAGCCGCTCGGCGATCTCTTTGACGCTCAGATCCGAGGTGGCGAGCAGGAGCTTGGCACGCTCGATGCGCGCGTACTTGATGTAATCCCGGATGTTGTCGCCGGTCTCCTCCTTGAATTTGCGGGAGAGATGGTATTCTGAGTAGCCCACCTCATGCGCCAGCGTTTCCAGGGTCAGTTCCTCATCCAGATGCGCCTCGATATAGGCCGCACAGCTCTGGATCTGCTGGGAGTACGCCGGGTTATAGCGCTGCCGGTGCACACGCCGGATGAAATCCTCATACATGGCGTGGTTGACGGTGCGCACGTCGGCGATGGTCCTGCACTCGGTCAGGCTTTGGATATAACTGTCGCCCACCGTGTAGGCGGTATCCGGTGTAAGGCCCCCTTCAATGGCCGCCCGGGTGCAGAGCGCGGTGAAGTTGCTGGAAGACAGGATGGCGCGCTTCACGGGATCGCCTGTGGAGATCCCAACGCCGCTGGAAACCTGGCCGGCCTTTTCCATGGCGCTGCGATAGTTCATATCGCCGTCCCGGACCAGCTGCAGCAGCGCCTGCTCAGCCTGGTAGGTGCGATGGCGGTTGCGGCGCGGCGCGCGGGCTTTCCCTTTGCCCGGTTCTTCCTGATGCTGAAAGCGCAGGTCGCTGCGGCTGAGCTTTTCACCGGTAACGATGCAATGCAGCATGACGGCATACTGAAAAAACAGGATGGAAGAGACTGCGGGAATGCCCTGCATGGCCCGGACAAAAGCCGGACGCCAGTTCGGGTCGATATGATAGCGCCGGATCGCGTCGGTCAGCAGCTCGTTGCTGACCTCGTTGTGAAACACCGGGCCGATCACATGACACCAGAGCAGCTTGTCCTCCTCCCACTCGTACACGACGGCCCAGAGGATGCCCAGCGCCGCGCCGAGGATCAAAGGCGTGCGTTCGGCGGCGCCCTCATGGATCATATAGGACAGGCAGCCTGTGTGCTCAAAGATCCGGTGATAGACGTGCTCCGGGCAGTTCGATGCCGTCAGGGCGCCGTCGGCGGAGTAGCGCCAGGTGTACACCGTGGGGCTGCACAGCAGCGCATCCGCGAAAGAATCCGTTTTTCCGAAACTGAAAGTATGCTCATCCATAGTGGCCACGCTCCTTTATTATCCTCATCATAACACAACTTTCTTGCGTTACAAGATACAAAATTGCTCTATTTGAAAATAAAGCAAAAATGTTGCTTGTTCCGCAATAAAATTGCTTTACATAGCAGTCTCCGCTTCGATATAGTATAGACAGCAGAAAACATTCAGCAATTTTTTAAGGAGGCAATGCTATGAGCACAGCGGTAAAAACAAAGCGCGGCCTGCTTGGCAATGCGTTTCGGAGCGACAGATGGAACTCCCGCATTAGCACGGCCAATGTGACGCCCAAGGAAATGTGGCTGGGCTATGTGATCGGCCCCTACGGGATGCTGGTCGTACAGTCCATCGTCAACAGCTATTACAACCAGTACATGACGGACGTGCTCGGCTTCACGGCGGAGCGGGCGATGTGGATGGCCAGCTTTATGGTCCTCTTCCCGCTGCTCTCGAAGCTGTTCGACGCGGTGACCAACATTGTCATGTCCAAGATCATCGACTCCACGGTCTGCCGGCAGGGTAAGGTCCGGCCCTGGCTGATCATGTCCATTCCGCTGGTGGTGCTCAGCGTGGTGCTGCTGTTCTGGATGCCCTTCTCCGGCCCCAGAGCTCAGGCCGCATGGGTCTGCTTCTCCTATGTGCTCTACTACTGCGTGTCTTTCACCATGTGGAACATGTCCAAGGAGCTGACGCCCGCTCTCTCCACCCGCAATGTCCAGCAGCGCAAGAACCTGGCCACCGCCGCTGAGATCACCCGCAATGTAGGCACCGGCATCGTCTCCATTCTCTTCCCGATGATCCTCTCCGGCGTCTGCGCCGCCATGAACGGCAACGACGCCCAGGGTTATCTGCTCACCATGAGCCTGATGAGCTGCATCGCGATCCCCCTCACCTTCATCCAGTACTTCTTCACCCGTGAGCGCGTCACCGAGGAACGCCGCGGTGAGGTCGGTCTGACCGACGAGGCCGCCCGCGTGGAAGCGGAACACACTCTGGTCAAGCCCGAAGCTACTCTCACGGAGCAGCTCAAGGTCTGCATCAGAGACAAATACTGGATCATCTTTGTCCTGACGGTTTTTGCCTTCAACATCCTCAGCAATATGCGCAACATTTCCCTGATCTATTACTGCGGCTGGGTCGTCCGCGGCAACCAGTACGGCGCACGGGCCGCCATCCAGGCCACCTTCCAGATGATCGCCCTGTCCCCGATGGGGCCCGGCATCGCGCTGGTGCTGCCCATGGTCAAGAAGCTGGGCCGCACCAAGACCATCTGGATGGGCTCCGTCCTTACCGTGATCGGTTCTGTGTTTGCCTACGCCATGGCGGGCAACCGTATGTACATCATGATCGGCACCGCGCTGGCCGCCATCGGCAACATCGCCTTCTCCTACCTCATCATGTCCTACATGGGTGACGTGATCGACCATGTGGAATGGAAATCCGGCACCCGCTGCGACGGACTCACCGGCGGCTTTGTCTCCGCCGCGATGATGTTTGCCGTGGGTATCGCCCAGGGTCTGTTCAACCTGGGTCTGATGCTCACCAAATACGCCCAGCCCACCGAGATCGGCCTGTCTGTCGAGGGCGTGAAGCTTTATGCGGACCAGCCCGCGGCCGCCACCGGATGGATCAACTTTGCGTACCAGGGAACTTATATCGTGATGGGCGTCATGATCTTCCTCGTGTTCAAGTTCCTGTTCGATCTGGAAAAGAAGATGCCGCAGGTCTCCACCGAGCTGCAGGATCGCCGCGTGGCCGAGTATGCTGCCCACGGTATGGAGTACCTGCCGCCCGCCGAGCTGGAGCGCCGCGAGATAGAGGCCCAGAAGGCCGAGACCGAGGCCAACCGCATCGCGGACCTGAAGGCCAGATGCGAGAAGCAGGGTCTGGACTTTGAGGCGGAAAACCAGAAATACCTGGATAAACTGGCTGCCAAGCAGGCAAAGGCGGAAGCCAAAGCCGCGAGGAAAGCTGCAAAAGCGAAGAAATAAGCTGTAAAATCTGCCAACGGGGCAGCGGCGTGCTGCCGCTGCCCCGTTTCGGCCTTTGCAAGGAGAGAAGCAATGAGACACATCATCCACTTCAACGAAAACTGGACCTTCAACAAGCCCGGCGAGACCGCTGCTGCGGTGTCGCTGCCCCACACATGGAACAATGTGGACGGGCAAGATGGCGGCAACGACTACTGGCGCGGCACCGCCACCTACTCCAAGGCCTTTGCCAAACCGGAGCTGAGAGACGGCGAGCGCTGCTTTATCGAATTTGACGGCGCGGCCATGACGGCGGATGTGATCCTCAACGGCAGGCACCTGGCCCACCATGAGGGCGGTTATTCCACCTTCCGGGCCGATCTCACCGATGCGCTGGAGGAGAATAATCTGCTGGTCGTAACGGTGGACAACAGCGCCAATGACCGGGTCTACCCCCAGATGGCGGACTTCACCTTTTACGGCGGCCTCTACCGGGACGTGAATCTGATCGTCGTCCCCGCCGAGCATTTTGCGCTTTTGAAGGACGGCACGCCCGGTATCAAGGTCACGCCGGAAGTGCGCCTGAAGGAGCGGGAGGCCTATGTGGCCGTGGAGACCTGGCCCCTCGGCGGCAATGAGGTCTGGCTGGAGATTGCGACAGAGCATGGGAAGGAATTTCGCAAGGTGGAGATCGGTAACGGACACACCTACACCAACATCATTCTGAAAAACGTCCATCTCTGGGACGGGCTGGACGATCCTTATCTCTATACGGTCACGGCAAAGCTCCTCAAAAACGGTGAAGTCGTGGACGAGATCTCCACCCGCTTCGGCTGCCGGGAGTTCCACATCGACCCGGAGAAGGGCTTCTTCCTCAACGGCCG
This sequence comes from uncultured Clostridia bacterium, assembly GCA_946187475.1. GTDB lineage: Bacteria > Bacillota > Clostridia > Oscillospirales > Oscillospiraceae > CAG-103. The sequence continues at coordinate 5,342 of CAMHRJ010000044.1, forward strand.
CAGCTACCCGCTGCGGGGCGTGAGCCGTCACCAGGATCTCAAGGGCAAGGGCAACGCCCTGTCCTATAACGACCACGAGGCCGATATGGCCATCATCCGGGAGCTGGGCGCCAACACCCTGCGCCTGGCCCACTATCAGCACGCGCAGGATTTCTACGACCTCTGCGACGAAAACGGCATCATCGTCTGGGCGGAGATCCCCTATATCTCCAAGCACATGACGAACGGCAAGCAGAACGCTCTGAATCAGATGCACGAGCTCATCACGCAGTGTTACAACCACCCATCCATCGTCTGCTGGGGGCTGAGCAACGAGATCACCGCCAGCGGCACGGTGACGAAGGAGCTGCTGCAGGATCACCGGGACTTAAACGAGCTCTGCCACGAGCTGGATCCCACCCGCCCCACGGTCATGGCCCACGCCTTTATGCTGGAAAAGGACAGCCCGCTGATCCCGATCGCGGACATTGCCAGCTATAATCTCTATTTCGGCTGGTATCTGGGAGAGCTTACGCAGAACGAGCAGTTCTTTGACGAATACCACGCCCTGTACCCGGATCGCGTCATCGGCTTCTCGGAATACGGCGCGGACGCCAACACCGCTTTCCATTCCTCTCAGCCGGAGAAAGGCGACTACACCGAGGAATACCAGTGCGTATACCACGAGCACATTTTGAAGCTCATCGAGGAGCGGCCGTGGCTCTGGGCCACGCACGTCTGGAATCTCTTTGACTTCGCGGCTGACGGGCGCGACGAGGGCGGCAAGAAGGGCGAAAACCAGAAGGGTTTGGTGGAGTTTGACCATAAGATCAAAAAGGACGCCTTCTATCTCTACAAGGCCGCCTGGAGCAAAGAGCCCTTCGTGCATCTCTGCGGCAAGCGTTACAGCGACCGGGCGGAGGAGAAGACGCAGATCAAGGTCTACTCCAACCATGAGAGCGTAACCCTTACGGTAGACGGAAAAGAAGTTGAGACCAAAACCGGCAGCCGTGTGTTTACCTTTGAAATTCCCCTTACCGGCGAGCATCGGATCGAAGCCGTGAGCGGCGACTGCCGCGACAGTATGACGCTCCGCCGCGTGAGCGAGCCCAATCCCGCCTATCTCTTCCGCAAGCAGGCGGTGATCAACTGGTTCGACGCGGCTGACTACGACCCGAGCTGCTACTCCATCAAGGACACCATGGGCGCCCTGTCGCAGAATCCGCAGACGGCGGCGATCCTGAGGCGTATGATGGAGCGCATGACGGCCTCGCGCGGAGACGTGGCCAAGGCCGCGAACAACAACGCCAATCTCCAGAAGATGATGGCCGGACTGAGTTTGGAGAGCCTCATCAAGCAGGCGGGCGACAGCGTGCCCGGCGAGATGATCCGCAGCCTCAACGCCGCTTTGCAGAAGATCAAAAAGGAGAGCTGAGCCATGATCTACAACGTCAGCATGAAGATCGCCCAGCTGCTGGAAAACGAGCAGGCGGTTCAGGTGTTCGACCGCTTTCTGCCCGGGATGCGGAAGATGGCCGAGGGAAATCCCCAGGCCGCATCCCTTTCCGTGGAGCAGCTGGTGCGCTATACCCGCAATCCCAAAGCAGATGAAGTGATCGCCGCGCTGGACGAGGCGCTGAACGCGCTGAACACTCCGGAAAACGCCGTCAGCCCCTCAGAGCGCAAGCTCATCGAACAGTTCAAGGCCATCGAGGCCGCGGATAAAGCAAGAGAGCAAAAGCCCGCCGATCACCGGCAGGACACGATCTGCCCCGGTCAGCCCTGGCTGGACACCAAAGGCGAGCGCATCCAGGCCCACGGCGGCGCGGTTTATTTCGAGGACGGCGTGTACTACTGGTACGGCGAGAACAAGGAACACACCGACGGGAAAAACGGGATCTGGACCTGGGGCATCAAGGTCTACGCCTCCGCCGATCTGATGAACTGGGAGGATCGGGGCTTTTTGATCCCGCCGGAGCTGGACGATCCCAACTCCGCTCTGTTTCCCACCAAGCGCGTGGACAGGCCGCATATTCTCAGGTGCGATAAGACCGGGAAATATGTCTGCTGGATCAAGCTCTCCGGCCCGGAGGCCGCCTTTACCATCTGGCAGGCGGACAGGCTCCTTGGGCCCTATGAAATGGTGGAAAACCTGTATAATCCCGGCGGCCATAAGGCGGGCGATTTCGACCTGATCGCCGATCCCGTGACTGGAAAAGGCTACCTCTACTTCGACGCCGATCACGCCTCCATGCTCTGCATGGAGCTGAGAGGGGATTATCTTCACGCGGAAAAGGAAGTCGCCAAGAGCTACGCGAATTTGACACCGCCCTTCACCCGCGAGGCCCCCGCTCTGTTTGAGAAGGGCGGGAAGAAATACATGCTCACCAGCGGAATGACCGGCTATGTGCCGAACAAAAGTGACAGCGCTGTGTGCGAACGCTGGGACGGCGTGTTCGAGAGTCTGGGAGATCCGCACGTGGCCGACGCCTCCTGCGCCTCCTTCAACAGCCAGATCTCCAAGATCTTCCGCGTGGAGGGTACCGACCGCTCCATCGCCATGGCCGATCGCTGGCTGCCGGGAACAAAGGTGGACGCGCGCCTGGCTGACGTCTTCACCCGCGTGATCGCCGGGACTTATGATCCGGAGCATTACCAGGCCACGGACGCCGAGCGCCGGGAGATGTACGCGGCCAACAAGCTGGAGACGGCCGACACCTCCATCGCGGACTATGTCTGGCTTCCCATCGAATGGGAAGACGGCAGACCCGTCCTGCGCTGGCGGGACGCCTGGAAACCCGGAAAGGAGTACAAGGAATGAAAATCATCAAGGCGCCTACCACGAAAGAAGCCTCCGCACTGGAACTGAAAAACCGCGCGCTTGCCCGCAAGGCCGCCGCGGAGGGCTTTGTTCTTCTCGAAAATGACGGCACCCTGCCCTTGAAAGAAAAGCGGATCGCGCTCTACGGCGCGGGCGCGCGCATGACTGTCAAGGGCGGCACCGGCTCCGGTGCGGTGCGGGAACGCTATAGCGTGACCATCGAGCAGGGGCTGATAAACGCCGGCTACGAGATTGCCAGCACGCCCTGGCTGGATCGCTTTGATCGCTTTTATGCCGACACCTACGAGACCTACCGGCAGGAGCAGGAGGATCGGGTCAAGGGCATGCAGAACTTCTATCAGATCCTCGGTACCGTGCGGCCCTTCCAGCATCCAACTGGGATCCCCATTACGGAGGAGGACGTGGAGGCTTCCGGCTGCGACACGGCGCTGTACGTGCTGGCCCGTCAGGCCGGCGAGGGCAACGACCGCGTGGATGAGCAAGGCGACTACCGCCTGGACGATGTGGAGTGGGAGAACCTGGAGTTCGTGTCGGCACACTATAAAAACCTTGTCGTCATCGTCAACTGCGGCGGTGTGATCGACCTGAGCTTTCTGGATAAGCTGCATGTCTCGGCCCTCGTCTACTTCGTGCAGGGCGGCGAGGAGGGTGGCAACGCCCTGGCCGACGTGCTCTCCGGCAAAAAGAACTTCTCCGGCAGGCTAGCCACCAGCTGGGCCTATCGGTTTGAGGATATTCCCTCCAATACCACTTATTCCTACCTGGGCGGGGACAAGTACAACCAGAAATACAACGAGGGCATCTATGTAGGTTATCGCTTCTTTGACAGCTTCGGCGTCAAGCCCCGCTACCGCTTCGGCTACGGTCTGAGCTATACGAGCTTTGCGGCGAGCTTGATCGGGATCGTCCCGGAAAACGGGGAGATATCCGTCAAGGCGGCGGTCAAAAACGCCGGCGAGCGTGCCGGACGGGAGGCCATGTTGCTCTATGCCTCCGTGCCCTTTGGCGAGACCGGGGCCGAGGCAAAGCGTCTGGTCGCCTTCGCCAAGACAAAGGAGCTGCAGCCCGGCGAGGAGGAGACGGTCGCTTTATCGATAGCGCTGCGTGAGCTGAGTTGTTATGACGAGACGCAGGCCGCCTGGGTGCTGCGCGCCGGGGACTATCCGCTCTTCCTGGGAGACGTTCCCTGCGCCGTGCTGACGCTGGCTCGGGAACATGTCCTGGAGCAGTGCGTGAACGTCTGCCCGCCCCAGCATGAGATCACGGAGATCACGCCGCCCGCGCGCCCTGTCTTCTGCGCCGACGGAGTGCCCCGGCTGGCCCTGGACACGATCGTACCCGAAACGCTGGTACACCGCTATGAGACGCCGGAAGCGAGCGATCCAGTGACAGACGGCATGAGCGCCGAGCAGCTGATCCGTCTCACCGTGGGCGGCGGTACCTCCAACAAGAATCTGCAGGTGGAGGCCATGGGCGCTTCCGGCACCACGACGCCGGATCTGTATGAGACCCTCGGCATCCCCAATGTGATCCTCTCCGACGGTCCTGCGGGACTGAACCTGACCAGCCAGGTGGTGGAGCTGCCGGACGGCAGCACCAAGGCCGCCCGTGTGCCGGAAAATCTGGAGGCCTACAAGCGCTATTTCTTTGGCTTCGCGGGCATGGCGCTGAAAAGCCAAATGGCCGACCCGAAGGACGGCGTCGTGCGTTATCAGTACGCCACCGCCTGGCCCTGCAGCCAACTGCTGGCGCAGAGCTTCGACCAGTCTCTGTTGGAGGAAGTCGGCGACGCGGTCGGCGCGGAAATGGAGGCCTTCGGCGTGACAGTCTGGCTCGCCCCCGGCATGAACATCCACCGCAACCCTCTCTGCGGGCGTACCTTTGAGTACTATTCCGAAGACCCGCTGGTCTCCGGGAAGCTTGCGGCCGCCATTGTGCGCGGCGTACAGAAGCACCCCGGCAAGGGGATGAGCGTCAAGCACTTCGCGGCCAACAACTGCGAGCTGGAGCGCAACATGTCCTCCTCCAATCTGACGGAGCGCACGCTGCGCCAGCTGTATCTGCGCGGCTTTGAGATCGCCGTGAAGGAATCCGCTCCCATGACGGTCATGGCGGCCTACAACAAGGTCAACGGTGTTTATTGCACGAACAACTACGATCTGCTGGTCAAGGTGCTGCGCAACGAGTGGGGCTTTGAGGGGCTGGTCATGTCCGACTGGGATTCCATGAAGGCTTCCAGGGAGGATTGTACCGTTCCTGCCAGCGGTGACGTGCAGAAAGCCGCAGCCGCCCAGTGTGATCTGGTGATGCCCGGCCGTCCGGATCAGCTTAACGCTCTGCAAAAGGGCTTGGAAGGCGGAACCGTCCGGTTGGATGACCTTCGCCGCAGTGCGGCGCGGGTACTGTGGATGGTACGGCAGAACAGCATTTTGGCGTGCAGGGATCTCTGATCCGGCACGCTGATATGAAATGGCCCAGGGGCACGGATATCGGCGTCCCTGGGCTGTCTTTGTTCTTGTCAGATTTCCTTCATTGTTCCATCCATCAGCACGTCGATTATGATCTTTGCTGACAAACGAAAAGCGTAGATAAACGTCTCACAATCCGTGAGCACATTGACTTCCCTCTGGGCGGTAATGTAGTCCTCAAACATTTCTTTCTGCTTTTCGGTGAGAGTATCAGTCAGAGCATCCCCAGCTTTTACGAGGTCATCCAGAGCTTTCGCATACTGGCTGTTGCGCTTGAAGCTGCGCTCGCTTGGGCGAATATCGCCGAGGTAAAGGTCTTCCAGAATCAGCACCTCGGCACCTCCATCAGCAGTAGACGAGCTCGCTCAGCACGACCTCTTCTGCCCGGTTGCGGATGCTGTTCATGTGAAGAACCCACTCCATTTGATCGGCCGCCTTGAGCGCCTCGGTCACGCCTTCCTGTTTCGCCATCTGACGGGTAAGAAGCTCCATTCGTCCTTCACAGGCTTCTTCGATCTCCTGAAGGTGCGAATACAGTTTTCCGGACAGCAAGAGTTCCGAATAGAGTACAGGATGCCGATCTTTCAGATAGCGTTTCCGCATCCGGCCATATTTGCCGACAGACCGCTTCTCATCTTCCCCAAAGGTAAGGTTAGGAATGAGCACATCGCCAACCTGTGTATAGGTGCCGCCGTTCTGCTCGAAAAAGGATTTCTGCGTTTTCATGGGATATACCTCCAAAATAATATTTGGAAGTATCGTAAGCGTGAGTTTCGGTTATTTGTATCCTTAACTAAATG
>CAMHRJ010000045.1 GCA_946187475.1 uncultured Clostridia bacterium
TTTCCGCGCGAGGGGCGATATCGTGGATATCTATCCGGCGGGAGGCGAGGAAGCATGAGAGCGATCTGCGTGGATGACGAGGCGATTATCCTGGAGCTGGTGGTCTCCATGTGCCGGAAGCTGCCGGAGCTGGACGAGGTGGCCTTCCAGCTGGACCCCAAAGACCTGCAGATCGACACTTATCGTTCCAGCGGCGCCGGCGGCCAGCATGTCAACAAGACCGAAAGCGCCATCCGCATCACCCACCTGCCCACGGGCACGGTGGTGGAGTGCCAGGATGAGCGCAGCCAATATAAGAACAAAGATCGCGCCATGAAGATCCTGGCCTCCCGACTCTATGCCATGGAGCGGGAAAAGCAGGAGCAGGCCGTGGCCGCCGAGCGCCGCAGCCAGGTGGGCACCGGCATGCGCAACGAGCGCATCCGCACCTACAACTTCCCACAGGGCCGGGTGACGGACCACCGCATCAGCCTGACGCTCTATAAGATCGATTCGATCATGGACGGCGATCTGGACGAGATCATGGACGCGCTGATCACCGCCGACCAGGCGGAGCGTCTGCGCGCGTCTACCGAGGAATCATGAAAACGCAGATCATCACAACCGATTTTTCTGCCGCTGCGGCGTTGATCCGCGCCGGCGAGCTGGTGGCCGTTCCCACCGAGACGGTCTATGGCCTCGCGGGCAACGGCCTGGATGTCAACGCCGTGGAGCAGATTTACGAGGTGAAGGGCAGACCCTCCGTGAAGCCTCTGTCCCTGATGGTGCCGGGGCCGGAGGCCATGGACGCCGTTTGCGTGGACGTCCCGCAAGCGGCCTATGCCCTCGCGGAAGCCTTCTGGCCCGGTCCGCTGACCATCGTACTTCCGGCGGCAGCTGCTGTGCCGGAGATCGTCCGCGCCGGCGGCACTACCGTGGGCCTTCGCTGCCCGGACCATCCGGCTACCCTGGAGCTGCTGCGGCAGGCGAAGGTGCCTTTTGCCGCGCCTTCGGCAAACCCCTCCGGAGCGCCCAGCCCCAGGACGGCAGAGGATGTTCTGCACTACTTCGACGGCAAGATCGCCGCCGTGGTGGACGGCGGCCCCTGCGGTATCGGCACCGAATCCACCATCGTGGATTTGAGCCGCACGCCTTACCGCATCCTCCGCCCGGGGGCCCTGCCGGAGGAGGAAGTCTGGGACGCGCTGGTGCAGCGTATGCGCATCGTGGGCGTCACCGGCGGCACCGGCTGCGGCAAGACCACCTTCCTCAGCGCCCTGGAGCGTCAGGGCGCGCTGGTACTGGACTGCGACGAGGTCTATCACCAGCTGCTGGAGTCTTCCGATGCGCTGCTTTCGGAGATCGAAGCCCGGTTCCCCGGCACGGTGGCGGACGGCGCGCTGCAGCGCAAAGTGCTGGGGGAGATCGTCTTCCATGACCCGGCGGCACTGGCGGACTTGAACGCCATCACCCACCGATACATCACCCGGGAACTGTGCCGCAGACTCCGCGACCACGCCCGCGCCGGCGGAGCTTCCGCCGCCATCGACGCCATCGCCCTGATCGAATCCGGGCTGGCCGAACTCTGCGATGTGATCGTGGGCGTCACCGCGCCGAGAGAAGCTCGCATTGAGCGTCTGATTCTCCGGGAGGGCGTCACCCGCGCCTATGCCGAAAGCCGCATTGACGCCCAGAAGCCCAATTCCTGGTTCCGGGAGCACTGCGACCGCATCATCGAAAATAACAACACGCTGGAAGCGTTTGAAAAGCAAAGTGAAATCGTGAGTATGGAGGTACTGCAATGAGCAAAGAGAAAGATTGGCGGGAGAAACTGTTTTACGAGCAGAAAAACGGCTATGACCTCATCGACGCCGATGAGTCGAAGCTGGTCTACGCCTATGCCGAGGGCTATAAGCGTTTCATGGACGAAGCCCGCATGGAGCGGGAGGCGGTCCGCCTCGGCATCCAGATGGCGGAGGAACAGGGCTTTCAGGCCTACGAGCCCGGTATGCAGCTGAAGGCAGGAGACAAGGTCTATCTGAACAATCGGGGCAAGTCCCTGATTCTTGCCGTCATCGGCACGGAGCCACTGTCTGAGGGCGCGGTCATCGCCGGCGCCCACGTGGATTCTCCCCGGCTGGACCTGAAGCAGATGCCCGTCTATGAGGACACGGAGATGGCCTATTTCCGCACCCACTATTACGGCGGCATCAAGAAATACCAGTGGGTCACGATCCCGCTGGAGCTCCACGGCGTCGTGGCGCTGAAAAACGGCGACGTGCTGGATGTCTGCATTGGCAACAAGCCCGAGGACCCGCAGTTCGTCATCACCGATCTGCTGCCCCACCTGGCCGCGGACCAGATGAAGAAGACCATGGCCGAGGGCATCAAGGGCGAGGGCCTGAACATCCTCATCGGCAGCGTGCCCTACGCTGACGAGGGCAAGGACCGGGTGAAGCTGGCCATTCTCAGCCTGCTCTACGATGACTACGGCATCACCGAGGAGGACTTCCTCTCCGCCGAGCTCACCGCCGTCCCCGCTTTCCAGAGCCGGGACATCGGCTTTGACCGCAGCATGATCGGCGCCTACGGCCACGATGACCGGGTCTGCGCTTATGCGGAGCTGCGCGCCATTCTGGATGTGAAGAAGCCCCGCCGCACGGCGGTCTGCATCCTGGCCGACAAGGAGGAGATCGGTTCCGAGGGCGTCTCGGGCATGAAGTCCCGGGCCTTCGACACTTTCATGGAGGATCTCTGCGAGCAGCAGGGCGTGGCACTGCGCCGCTGCTATGAAAAGAGCTTCTGCCTCTCCGCCGACGTCTGCAACGCCTATGACCCCATCTATCCCGAGGTCAGCGAAAAGCGCAGCGAGGCCAAGATCAACTATGGTCTCGGCATCTGCAAGTTCACCGGTGCCCGGGGCAAGGGCGGCACCAGCGACGCCTCCGCCGAGGTGGTGGCCCATGTGCGCAAGCTCTTTGCTGCGAGCGGCGTCATCTGGCAGATGTGTGAGCTGGGCAAGGTGGACCAGGGCGGCGGCGGCACCATCGCCAAGTTCATGGCCAACCGCAACATCGACACCATCGACGCCGGCGTCCCTGTGCTGAGCATGCACGCACCCTTTGAGGTGGTCTCCAAGCTGGACTGCTGGATGACCTACAAGGGCGTTCTGGCGGCTTATCAGGAGTGATTTTCGGCACAATGGCCTGAATTCGAGGCAGATTCCCTGCGGGAGCAGGGAATCTGCCTCTTGTGCTTTTTTAAAAAGTATGATATTATAACTATTCAGGGTTACATAATCTGTATGAGTCCGATTCCCGGAGGTATCATCTGTGTCTATCTTGAACGCGATCATCCTGGGTCTGGTACAGGGCATTGCGGAATTCCTGCCCATCTCCAGCTCCGGCCACCTGTCGGTGCTCCAGAATCTGTTCCATATGTCCACTGCCGAAGAGGGACATCTCTTTTTCGACGTGCTGCTGCATCTGGGCACGCTGATCTCCATTCTCATCGTCTATCGCAGCGACATCGTCCAGATGTTCCGCGAGGTGGTCCTGGCCTTTCAGGGCCGGGGGCTCCAGACTGGGAAGGGGAAGAATCGGCGGCCGCTGCCCATGGCGCGGTTTGTGGTCATGATTGTCATTGCCACGCTTCCGCTGGTGCTGATGCTGCCCATCAAGGACAAGATCGAGGAGCTTTATTACCACACCTTTGCCATCGGCCTGTTTTTCCTGCTCACGGGCTGCATTCTCTACATCTCTGACCGGATGCCCACGGGCGAGCGCAACGAGCGCACCATGACCGCCCTGGATGCGCTGCTCATCGGCCTGTGCCAGTGCGTGGCGCTGATTCCGGGCATCTCCCGCTCCGGCGTCACCATCACCGCCGGCATGTCCCGGGGCATGGATCGGGACTTCGCGGTGAAGTTTTCCTTTCTCATGTCCGTTCCTGCGGTGGCAGGCTCCGCGCTGCTGACGCTGATCGACGCCTTCAAGGCGGGCATCGATGCGTCCCTGATTCCGGCCTATCTGATCGGCACGGTCATCGCCACCATCACCGGCGTCTTTGCCATCCGGCTGGTGCGGCGCATCACCGCCAGCGGCCGGTTCGGCAGCTTCTGCTATTATTGCTGGGGCGCCGGCACCCTGACGCTGATCCTGTCTCTGATCTTCTGATTTGATAATCTAATCTAAGGAGTACTTTCATGGCGAAAGCAAGTTCCAACAAGAAAACAACCACGACCAAGCGGCCTCCCGTCAAGGGCGCGCCTACGAAGTCCTCTGCCAAAAAGAAGACTTCTGCCCCTCCGCCGGAGCCGGAGCAGCCCGCCGTTCCGCTGATGTGGGTCTATGGCGGCGTTGCGCTGCTGCTGGGCGTTCTGGCCTTCATCGGCTTCTTCCTCCATGAGGGATCCAACGATGGCTTCCTGCTGCGCTATTTCCGCAGCTTCCTCATGGGCGTCATCGGCTATGGCTACTGGGTCTTTCCCTTTGCCATGGCGCTGCTGGCCTGGGTGTTCGTGGCCCCGCGGCGGGAGAGCATGGCCTTCCGCATCACGTCGGCCATCCTGCTGCCGATTCTCATGGGCGGCTTCCTGCATCTGATTCTCTGCGGCGTGAACTTCACCGAGGGCGATGTGGGCGCCATGATCGGCGAGCTGTACTTAAGCGGCCAGGCGGGAACCTCCGGCGGCATCATCGCCGGCGGCATCGCTATGCTGCTGCAGGCGGCTTTGAGCAAGTATGTGGCGGTCCCGCTGCTGCTCCTTGCCTTCACCTACTGCCTGCTGCGCTGCTTCTATTTCACCATCCGCAAATTCGTCGTCTGGCTCCGGGAGCGCAGCGAAGCGCAGTTTACCCCGGACTCTGTGGTGGACGATTTCTACGATGAGCCCGTCCGGGAAAAGCCCGTGGCCCGCAGCACCCGCCGTTCGGTTCCCACTGCGGCGGACATGCCGTTGGAGCCCGTTAAGCCCAGGCCCCAGGTGCAGACCCAGACTGCGAAGCCTGCCGCGAAGCTGCAAAAGACCAACTGGACCTTTGACATTCCTCTGGACGGCGAGCCTGAGCGCAAGCCTGCGGTGAAGGATACCACCCATGTAAAGCCCCTCTCCATGGAGGAGGCCGCCGATCTGGCGGGCGTGGATCTCAGCAGTGAGGAAGGGGAGAAGGTCAGCAGCCCCAAGGGCGCCAAGAAGGCGGCAGCAGCCGCCGTGGCCGCCGAAACTGCTGCCATCGCCTCCGCCATCGACAGCCAGTCCGCGGAGCATTCTGCCTATCAGCTGCCGCCCGTGTCCTTCCTGAAGGCCGGCAGCCGCAGCCGCGCCGACGCCACCGAGGAGGTGGAGTTCAACCGTGACCGGCTGGCCACTGCGCTCAACAGCTTCGGTGTCAACGCCAATATTCGCGACATCACCCGCGGACCCACGGTCACCCGCTACGACCTCCAGCTGGAGGCGGGCGTGAAGCTCAACAAGATCACCAACCTGGCAAACGACCTTGCCCTGGCTCTGGGCGTGGAGAATGTGCGCATCGCACCGGTGCCGGACAAAATCTCCACCGTGGGCATTGAGGTGCCCAACAAGGTCAAGAGCACCATCGGCCTGCGGGATATCATCGACACCAACGACTTCCGCAACGCCAAGAGCAAGGTCTCCTTCGCCGTGGGCAAGGACATCGGCGGCAACAACATCATCGGAAACATCTCCCGGCTGCCCCACATGCTCATTGCCGGCACCACCGGTTCCGGTAAGTCCGTGTGCCTGAACTCCCTGATTCTGAGTCTCCTGTATGAGGCCACCCCCGACGAGGTGCGTCTCATCATGATCGACCCCAAGATGGTGGAATTCACGGTCTACAACGGCATCCCGCATCTGTATATCCCCGTGGTCAACGACCCGAAGAAGGCCGCCGGCGCCCTCCAGTGGGCGGTGGTGGAAATGCTCAAGCGCTATCGTCTCTTCTCTGAGGTGCAGGTCCGCGATCTGAAGAGCTATAACGAGCTTCAGGAGAGCGACCCCGACGGCGAAAAGCTGCCCACGGTGGTCATCATCATCGACGAGCTGGCCGACCTGATGCTCTGCGCCGCCAAGGAAGTGGAGGAGAGCATCTGCCGCGTGGCCCAGATGGGCCGTGCCGCCGGCATGCACCTGATTATCGCCACCCAGCGTCCCTCCGCGGACGTGATCACCGGCCTCATGAAGGCCAACATCCCCAGCCGCATCGCCCTGAGCGTCTCCTCCGCGCTGGAGAGCCGCATCATCCTCGATAACCCCGGCGCCGAAAAGCTCATGGGCAACGGCGACATGCTCTATGCGCCTGTGACCCTGGGCAAGCCCCTGCGCGTGCAGGGCGCCTTCGTCTCCGACGAGGAGCGGGAGGAAGTCATCAACTTCATCAAGCAGAATTCCGAGGCGGACTACAGCCAGGACATCATGGACCAGGTGGACCAGAACGCCATCAAGGCCGATACCAAGGGCTCCGGCTCCTCCTCCGGCGGCGGAAACGATGCCGCTCCCGCCGACAAGAACAGTGATTACGATGAGCTGCTGCCCCAGGGCGTGGACGTGATTCTGGAGACCGGCCAGGCCTCCGTCTCCATGCTTCAGCGCCGTCTGAAGCTGGGCTATTCCCGGGCCGCCCGTCTGGTAGACCAGATGGAGGAAATGGGCGTGGTCGGCCCCTTCGAGGGCTCCAAGCCCCGGAAGATCCTCATTACCCGGGAGCAGTGGCAGGAGATGCAGCTGGTGCAGGGTACCGCCCCCGGCGAGGTCCTGCGCACCCAGATGGATTTTGCGGATGAGACCGCAGAGGAAACCAATGACGATGAACTCTAATGCTGCTACCGCGGGGCTGCCTTCGGGCGGCCCCGCGAACCCCATTGAATACCATGCCGGCGAAGCCTTCGCCCCGCACCTGACCGATGCCGAGGCCGGCGCTTTCAGCGTTCTGGCCCTGGCCCACATCGGCGACGGCGTCTATGAGCTCATGATGCGCACGGCTTTGGCCCAGGCCGGTATCACGGCGGTGCATCAGCTCCACCGGGAGACCGTCCGCCGGGTGAACGCGCCGGCCCAGGCCTCGGCCATGGAATCCATGCTGCCGCTGCTGACGGAGGCGGAGCGCGCAGTCTATAAGCGCGGGCGCAACGCCAAGGTGAACTCCGTTCCCCAGCACGCCAACGCGGCGGAATACCATGCTGCCACCGGTCTGGAGACCCTGTTCGGCTGGCTCTGGCTCCGGGGCGAGACAAAGCGTCTTACGGAGCTCTTCAACGCCGTGCATGCAGTAGGGAGGATCTGACATGCCCCTGGACGCGGTCTTTCTCTCCGGCGTCACCGGAGAGCTCCAATCGCGCATCACCGGCGCGAAAATCGATAAGGTGCAGCAGCCCGAGCGGGACATGCTGCTGCTCAGCCTGCGCCTGATGAGCGGCAACGGCCGCCTGTTGGTTCACGGCGGCGTGGGCAGCGCCCGGGTCCATCTGACCGATGGTCGGTTTGAAAATCCTGCTGAGCCGCCCATGTTCTGCATGCTCCTGCGCAAACATCTGGTGGGGGCGCGCATCCGCAGCGTGGAGCAGCCGGAGGGGGAGCGCATTCTCCTGCTGCATCTGGATGCCCGGGACGAGCTGGGCAACGAAACGGAAAAGACCCTGGCCGTGGAGATGATGGGCCGCCAGTCCAATGTGATCCTCATCGGCCCGGACGGCGTCATCCTGGACTGCATGCGCCGGGTGGACTCCGCCATGAGCGCGGTGCGTCCGCTGCTGCCGGGCATGCTCTACCGCCTTCCGCCCAAGCAGGCGAAGCCCGCGTTTTTTGAATCTACATCGGAGCAGAGAAGGGAACTCCTGCTTGCAGCCGAACCTGGGATTGCGCTGGACGACTGGCTGCTGCGTACCTTCTCCGGCCTTTCACCGCTGCTCTGCCGGGAGCTCTGTTTCCGCGCCTTCGGAGAGACTTCCCCCCGGTTCCCTGAGCTTTCAGCGGAACAGATTGAGCGCTTCTGCGCCGAAATGGACGCCCTTTGCGAGCTGGTCCATTCCGGCGCGCTCCGCCCGGTGATGCTGCTGGATGGGGAGAAGCCAAAGGACTTCAGCGCCGTGCCCGTCGGGCAGTATGGCGACGCTCTGGCCGTGGAGCAGCGGGAGAGCTTTTCCGCCCTGCTGGATGAATACTACCTCCGTCGGGACAAGGCGGAGTCCATGCGCCGACGCTCCCAGGCTCTGACCAAAACCGTCCGCACGCTCCGGGACCGCACGGCGAAAAAGCTGGCCCTGCGTACCGAGGAACTCCACCGCAGCGAGGACCGGGAGCAGCTCCGCCGGAAGGCGGATCTCATCACGGCGAATCTCTACCGCATGAAAAAGGGTGACGTGACGCTCCAGGCGGAGGATTTCTACCAGCCGGATTATCCCACGGTGGAGATTCGTCTCGACCCGCTGAAAACGCCCCAGCAGAACGCCGCTGCCCTTTATAAGCAGTATCAGAAGGCCAAAACCGCCGAGCAGCACCTCACGGGGCTTATTTCCGACGGTGAAAAGCAGCTGACCTACCTCAACAGCGTCCTGGACGAGCTCCAGCGCGCCGAGAGCGAGCAGGATCTGGTGGACATCCGCGCCGAGCTGCGCCAGACGGGGTATCTCAAGCCGGAGCACGCCCGCAAAAAGGAGAAAGCCAAGGCCCGGGCGCCTCTGCGGTTCGTGTCCGATACCGGTTTTGAGATCCTGGTTGGCCGCTCCAACGCCCAGAACGACGAGCTGACCCACCGGCTGGCCCGCCGGACGGACCTCTGGCTCCATGTGCAGAAGATCCACGGCTCTCATGTCATCGTCCGCTGCCTGGACGCGGAGCCGGACGCCGTCACCATCCAGCAGGCGGCCACACTGGCAGTCTATTATTCCCAGGGCAGGGAAGGCGGCAAGGTGCCCGTGGACTACACCATGGTGCGCAACGTGCGAAAGCCCGCCGGCGCCCTTCCGGGTATGGTGTTATATACCACTTACCAGACCATCCTCGCCAGTGCCGATGAATCTCTGGTGCAGCGACTGGCCCAGAAAAACTGAATGATCGACCCGGCTTTTTGTACCTTTTACAAGAAGCTGGGTCCCCTTTTTCGGTTGACGATTGTGGGGAAATAGTGTAGAATACCTATCGTGTCGAAATGCGCTGAAATCCCATTGTTTTCGGCATAGGAGGCCAGACTTCCATGGAACCAAAAACGAATACCCACGGTCGCCTGATCGTCATCGAGGGCCTGGACGGCAGCGGCAAGGCGACCCAGTCCAAACTGCTGGCCGATGCTCTTGCCCGGCAGGGCGTGTCGGTGCGGCAGGTGTCTTTCCCGTGCTATGAGAGCGATTCCTCCGCCCTGATCAAAATGTACCTGCGCGGGGACTTCGGCAGCGAGCCCGGAGACGTGAACGCCTACGCGGCGTCGGCCTTTTTCGCGGTGGACCGCTATGCGTCCTATAAGAGCGACTGGCAGGAATTCTACCGCTCCGGCGGCATTGTGATCGCGGATCGCTATACCACCTCCAACGCCATCCACCAGTGCTCCAAGCTTCTCGAGGAAGCTTGGGACGATTATCTGGACTGGCTCTTCACCTTTGAATATGACCATCTGGGGATTCCGAGCCCCGATCAGGTGATCTACCTCGCCTCCGAGGTGGCCGTGAGTCAGCGGCTTCTGATGGAGCGTTATCACGGCGAAGACAGCAAACGCGATATCCACGAGCGGGATTTGACCTATCTGGAGCGCTCCCAGCGGGCTGCGGAGTACTGCGCCAAAAAGCTCGGCTGGACCCGGATTCCCTGCGTGGAGAACGATGCCTTCCGCAGCATCGAGGCCATTCAGGGCGAGGTTATGCGCGCGCTGAAGCTCTGAGCGGAACCAATCTCGACTCAAAACGTCTAACAGAAATACTTTAGGATAAAGAGGAAAAGCTATGAAAGTATTCAGATCGATTCTGTTTGTGCTCCTGTGGCTGGGTATGATCGCCGCAGAGGTCTACGCCGGGATGCGGCTTTGGAAGCTGGAGATGCTGCCCCTGAAGCACAAGCTTCTTCTGGCAATCATCTTCCTGACCGTCTGGCTCTTTGCCGGCATCCTGTTTCTCTCCGGCAGCAAGGCAAAGAAGGGCAAGCACCCCGGCGCCTTCCGGCGCATCATCGCCTGGATTCTTGCCATTGTCATGATCTGCGGCAGCCTTTACAGCACCCGCGTGGCCGACAAGGTGGACGAGACCATCGAGACCGTCACCGCGGAGGTGGCCGTCACCTCCACCATCGGCGTCTATGTCCTGCAGGATGACCCGGCCCAGTCCATTGAGGACGCGAAGGACTATGTCTTCGGCGTCACCGAGAGCTACGATTCCGCCAACATGCGCGTCGCCATGCAGGATCTGGACGACCGCTTGGGCACCATCGAAATCGAACGCCACACCTCCGTTGCGGAGATGGTGGATGCGCTCTATGCCGGCGATGACGGTGCCATCATCCTCAACGAGGCCTATGCCTCCATTCTGGAGGACCAGGAGGACTACACCACCTTCCAGGAGGACACCCGGATTCTCTATGAGATCGAAGTGGAGGAGGGCGACGCCTCCAATATCATTGAGGGCGAGGAACTGGATGAAGAGACCACGGAGGTCGAGATCGGCGATTATAAGGCTCTGGATAACCTCGTTCCCGTGAATGTCACGGAGCAGCCCTTCGTGCTGTATCTCAGCGGCTCCGACACCCGCAGCAAGATGCTGGCCACCAGCCGCAGCGACGTGAACATCCTCATGGTCGTGAATCCCAAGAGCAAGCAGGTGCTGATGGTCAATACGCCCCGCGACTACTATGTGCCGAACCCGGCTGGCGGCGGCGCGCTGGATAAGCTGACCCACTGCGGCATCTATGGCATCAGCTGCTCCGTGGGTGCTCTGTCGAACCTCTATTCGGTCCCGGTCAACTACTATGCCCAGATCAACTTCACGGGCTTTGAGACCCTTATTGACGCCATCGGCGGTGTGACGGTCTATTCGGATTATGCCTTTACCTCCCGCGACGGCGCCTACTCCTACAGCGTGGGCGACAACAACCTGAACGGCAGCAGTGCCCTGGCCTTTGCCCGCGAGCGCTACGCCTTCGCTTCCGGCGACAATCAGCGCGGCAAGAACCAGATGAAGATTCTCTCTGCGGTCATCGGCAAGCTCTCCAAAACCACCGTCATCATGCACCACTCCCAGATCATGAACAGCCTCCAGGGCATGTTCGTCACGAATCTGAGCGTGGACGAGATCAACAGCCTGGTGCGCATGCAGCTGGGCGACAGCGCGGAG